>NZ_JAQFUY010000022.1:0-73020 GCF_027716745.1 Bacillus cereus group sp. Bc010 | reverse complement strand
CAGATAAAACAGTATTGAGTCCATCATACCAGATGGACTCTTTTTTTACTGTCTACCTAAAGGGGATAATACCAGAGGCCAAATAAAATTGACCTCTTTTTCTTTAAAGCGGATTACATTTTGGCATTTCAAGTCCAGACGATTGAGCCAATTTTAATAAGTAATAACATTCTTCCCTTGCCATATGATCTGCCATTCTCGCTGATAATACACTTAATACTTCATTCGATAACTCGAGTTCTTCCACTTCATGTAAAAAATGTGAAAATAATTTCAATTCAAGTGAAACATCTTTTGTAAACTTCTTTAATGCTGGAAAATGATGAAGCTCCGTTCGTAAATATCCAGTCATCTCAACCGCCTTTAAGTAAAATTGTTCAAAATGCTTCGTAAATTCTTCGCTTTTCTCTTTTAATCTTTTTTCAACAAGATCTAGCCCACCAGAAATAGAACCCGCATGACCAGCCGCATCCGTTAACCAAACGAGATGATAGTGCAGTTCATGAAAAACAGGTGGAACTTCCCCCTTCTTCAAAAACTCTAAAACCGTTATATACTCTTCCACTTCGTTTACCATATGATTAATAAAAGTTGGCGTAAAATGAATTGTAATTTTTCCTTCCAACTGTTTCTGTATAATATTTAATTTAAACATTCGTATTTCCTTAGCTGCTTGTTCTGCTTCTTTTGAGAATTCCACCAGATTTACATTCCGAACTTTATTTAACAAATTCGTAAATAGCTCAACAAAATAAGTAGCTTTTTTTATATCCTCTTTTTCCTTTGGAGCTAACGCATCAAGTAAAAATTGCGCATGATCAGTAAGTACCTTTAGCCAAAATTGATGCTCAAATAACGCACTTTCTTCATAATTTCTCTCCACTAAATCCCCTCCTTTTATTCACCCTTCTCTACTACTTGAAGTTTATATCCATCTGGGTCTTGTACTACAATACTCCTCGCACATTCATTTTCTGTATATAAAATTTCATAAAACGCTAGCTTCTTTTTCAATTTCTCTATGTTAGAAATCGTAAATGTTAAAGCCTCACATGAATCTGTAATACTTTTTTCCCGCCCACCTAACATGCGATTCATAACAAAACTAATTCTCGTTGAACCAGCATCATACCAAACCCCCGTTACATCTAATTGCGGTCTTTCTAAACTAGGTTTAATTCCTAAAATCCCTTCGTAAAAATACAACGTTTCCTTTAAATTTTTCACTTCCAATACAATGAATTGTTTCACAGTCTCCACATTCATTCCCCCCGTACCTATTACTTTTTTATATGTGTCATAAATGCCTATTATGTCTGAATACAATACGTAGTAATGAACATGTAAGGAGGTTTATTCGTGAATAAATATATGAGATCATTTGTGCCCTATCATAGTCCTCTCGATCCTTGTCCTCCTATCGGAAAAAAATATTATTCTACTCCTCCTAATTTATTTTTAGGCTTTCAACCGCCAAACTTACCGCAATTCACGCCAAAAGAAGCACTCCAAAAAGGAACTTTATGGCCTGTTTTTTATGACTATTATGAAAATCCTTATAAAAAAGGGCGGTGACTACTGACGTGACTCAATCGCTACCAGAAGAATATTATCAGCTGTTACTGGAGCTTCAAGAACTAGACTTTGTACTAGTCGAACTCACTCTTTATTTAGATACACATCCAGATGACACTGCTGCTATTAATCAATTTAATGACTTTTCCTATAAACGAAGAGTATTAAAACAAAAGATGGAAGAAAAATACGGGCCACTCCAACAGTTTGGAAACAGCTATTCTAATGCCCCTTGGGAATGGAGCAAAGGTCCTTGGCCATGGCAAATATAAAGGAGAGAAACTATGTGGATTTATGAAAAAAAATTACAATACCCTGTTAAAGTAGGAACTTGCAATCCAGCACTTGCAAAATTATTAATTGAGCAATATGGCGGTGCAGATGGAGAATTAGCTGCTGCACTCCGTTACTTAAATCAACGTTATACAATTCCTGATAAAGTCATTGGTCTCCTTACCGATATTGGTACAGAAGAATTTGCTCACCTTGAAATGATTGCTACAATGGTTTATAAGCTGACGAAAGATGCGACTCCTGAACAAATGAAAGCTGCTGGTCTTGACCCTCATTACGCTGATCATGATAGTGCACTCCACTACCATAACGCTGCTGGTGTTCCATTTACTGCAACCTATATACAAGCTAAAGGTGATCCAATTGCCGACCTATACGAGGATATTGCGGCTGAAGAAAAAGCACGCGCAACATATCAATGGCTTATTAACTTATCAGATGATCCAGATATAAATGACAGCCTACGCTTCTTACGTGAACGAGAAATCGTCCATTCACAACGTTTCAGAGAAGCGGTTGAAATTTTAAAAGAAGAACGTGATAAAAAAATATTTTTTTAAAACACGTATCCTAAGGATATGTGTTTTTTTACGTTATAAGTTAAATCCTTCCTATTAAACATATAAATAGTATATTTATTCGATTTAATGCATTATTTTTTAATTTTTTCAAAATTCCCTATTGCTTTCTAGTCATCAGACCTTTAAAATAATAACAGTTACTCGACAAATTGTTTGAATTTTCGACAAAAACACTCAGTAGGAGGATTTTCTTTATATGCGTACAACTTTAAAACCAGCGCAAATACTTTCGATTAGTTTATTACTATTCGCAGTTTTCTTCGGTGCTGGTAATATGATTTTCCCGCCACTCCTTGGACTTTCTTCTGGAGAGAACATGTGGATCTCCATTACAGGATTTATTATTACAGACGTCGGTTTATCTTTACTAGCTATCGTTGCTGTTGCCCTTGCCGGTGGTAGTTTTAACACGTTAGCAAGCCGTGTTCATCCAAAATTCGCAGCAATATTCGCTATCATTATTTATCTTTCAATCGGCCCACTATTTGTTATTCCACGAACTGGATCTGTATCTTACGAAATTGGGATTGCACCACTTTTCCCAGACCAATGGTACTCTATGTTAGTTTTTAGTGCGATTTTCTTTACAGTCGTCTACTTCTTATCATTAAATCCATCAAAATTAGTAGATCATATCGGAAAAATATTAACGCCCATTTTACTTGGAATTATTGCAATTATGGCAACAAAAGCAATTCTTTCACCAGGAACGTTTGCAGAACCTGTTGGTGACTATAAAGAAATTCCATTTTTCAAAGGATTTCTTGAAGGATTTTTAACGTTAGATGCAATCGGTGCTCTCGTACTATCAACAATCGTTGTAAATGCAATTCGTCAAAACGGTATACAAGAGAAGAAATCTATCGCAAAATATACAATCATTTGCGGAAGCATCGCTGCTCTATTCTTAACAATTGTTTACTTCTTACTCGGTTATATCGGAGCTTCAAACGGAAACTTAGGGCAATTCGAAAACGGTGGTCAACTATTAGCTACTGTTATGTATCACTTCTTTGGGACAAGCGGTAATGTTTTATTAAGTATCGCCATTATCTTCGCTTGTTTAACGACAGCAATCGGTGTTGTAAGTGCATTTGCAAACTATTTCGCAACAGTACTAACAAATGTTTCTTACAAAAAGCTTGTACTATACGTTTGTATCTTTAGCTTCGTGATTTCAAACTTAGGTTTAAGTTTATTAATCAAAATTACATTACCTGTATTAATTATTTTATATCCAATTACAATCATTTTAATTTTCGTATCATTTATTGATAAATATACGAAACGTAAACCTTCTGTCTACATCGGAGCAATGATCGCAGCATTCATTATTAGCTGTATTCACGCACTTGATAATGTGGAAATGATACCAAGTTTTATTGCGAATATCGTACACACCATTCCTTTTTATAACTTAGGAATTGGCTGGATTATTCCAGCAATCATCGGTGGTATAATCGGTTACTATATTCCCCAATCAGAAGCTGAAGGTGAAGTTTCTACAAAATAAAGAAAAGAAGCAAGCATGAAATAACATGCTTGCTTCTTTTTATTTTCTATCGCTACATACTGTATTTGTGTATGAACGGACCGTTAACGTATAGTAACCAAAGTAAATGATCATATACACCCCTATACTACCTAATAAAGGAATGCTATATTCAAACATACCTGTAAATCCCATCAAACTTAAAAATGCAAAGAATGTATGACAAATCGCAAGAAGTAATGGTACTAAAAATATTGCACCTACTTGCTTTCTTACAGACTCTGTTGCTTCCTTTTTCGTTAGTCCAATTTTCTTTAACATCCCATACGCTGGTCGCTCTGCCATCGCTTCTGTTATTTGTTTAAAGTATAAAATACAACCTGTTGCAAGAATAAAGACAATCCCTAAAAATACACTAGCAAACAATAATACTGCCCCATCTTGCAATTCAGATTGGCTCGCCTCTTCAAAGGATTGGAATTTCGCTTCTTTGGAAAAGATATTCGCTAGATTTTTCGTTACCTCTGCATTACCATTTCCTTCAACGATAAATCCGCTAACTGTAGAAACAGCATGTCCCTGCTGCAACTTATTAAATAGCGAATCTTGAACAACAAGTCCAATTGGTGCAAGTTTCGCACTCACAACCGTTTCCTCTCGATGATCAACGATTGTAATATCATCCTTCATCCCTTCAAAGTATACATGATTTCCTTCAAGTGAATTCTTTTCGATGTTATACGACTTATACGGATCTAATAAAATAACTTCCTTTTCAGAACCGAGAATAACTTGTTTCTTACCTAACATAGAAGCTACTTTATTATAATCTGTCACTTTTATCATTTGCACATTGCCATTACCTATTAAGTACCCAGTTAATATTTGTTCTCCATTTATCTTCCCTCGCATCGAGAACATAGCTACAGACGTTTCATTTTTAATTGCTAATTCATGTTTTTGAATTTCTTCTCTAACCTTCTTATCTAATTCTTTCCCAGTTGTTACATACTCATAACTAACTGGATTCATTAATGTCGCTGTCTTCTGTGCTCCATAATACATACTAGAACTAATTCCAATGGTACATAATGTTACCGCACTTAATAAAGATAATAACGCCAGCATCTTTACGTTTCCTTTTATTCTAAAGAACAGTGAAGAAATGGATAAAATGTTCGTTCCATTCCAATATTTCGTTTTATCTCCCTTTATTTTATGGAGTGATTTCACTGTATATTGCTCAAATAGTAAAAACGTACCTTTTACAATACAAACAAAAATCAGTAGACCTGTAATAAAAATGGCTCCAAATCCAAAGATTTGTGTGAGTAGCGCAATAATATAACCTGTAATTAATAAAACAATTGCTCGCTTTGCCTTCTTACTTGAATACGTAGGTGCCTCTTCTTTCTGATTTTCACCATATAGTAATTCAACTAAACGATGCTCATAAATTAACTTTTTACTTTTCCATGATGCAATAAAGAAAATTGCGCCTATCGTTATAAGAACTTCTACCATAGATAAAAATGAAATCGTAAATGTAAAAGTAAACGCACTTCCCATTAACTTCACAAGAAGCCCTGCGCACATATTCGCTATAAATAAACCAGCAAGAATACCTAACACACTTGCCACAGCACCAACTAATAACGTTTCATAAAAAAGTAACTTCGCAATTTCTTCTTTACGGATACCTAATAAACTATATAGCGCAATTTCTTTTTTCTTCTTTCGCAAAAAGAAACTATTACAATAAAAAATAAATATCGTTAAAAAGATAATCAACAATATTTGTGCAAACGTAAATGTCGTTTCCACTTTATCCGACTCTTTTAAAAGAGCTACTACACTTTCATTTCGTTTAATCGATACGAATGTAAAATAAATAATAATGCTGCCTACTAATGAAATAAAGTATAGAAAATAATCTTTCATATTTCGTTTTATACTACGTTTTGATACTTCTAAAAAATCCATCATATACCTTCACCCGCTCTCGCATTTCTCTATACATGAAGTGTATACGAAATTGTATTTCTCCCCTATCGATTTTCATTACATCTCTCTTACGATATTGTAATATAACAAAATAAAAGAACCTAGTTTCCTAGGCTCTTCACATCGTATGTTTAAAAGTAAATAACTCTTCTTTTGACTGCACAGCAGATTGTTCCTCTTCTGCAACATCCTTCTTTAGCTCTCCTCCTAACCTTACTTTCATCATCGCCTCTTCGATACTTTTTACAATCATATTTCCTGAAAAAATAGTAAGTCCAAAAAATGTAATCGGAACGAGAGGAATCCACGGATTCACTGTTAATGATCTAAAATAGACTCCAATTAGCCCTGACCATTCATGTGTGTAAGATTCTATTTCTTCTATCGGTCCAAAAAACTTAACCGTTCCGCCAAAGAATATTTCTAGTAACCCTAAGTGCAGTAAAATAGTAAGAGTCTGCGTAAACTGCTGAAAAAATACAAGTATAAACGTCATATAAAGATGCGGGAAAAGATGCTTTATAACAATATGTCTTCTCGATCCACCTAATATGCGCGCAGCATCAACAAATTCTTCCGTTCGTAACTTACGAACTTCCTTCGCAACATACAGTGCAATAACTGGCATTACAAGCATTACAAGTAAGACAACTTGAAACGAAGCCCTTTCAAAAAAGGTTGTTGTTTCCTCCCCACTTCCAAATGTACTTGCAAATTGAAGAAAAAAATACGCAATCATAACTGTCGGAATAACTGTAAAACTATCAAAAAAAGCCTCAATTTTTGAAAAACCTCTTTTTATGTACGTTCCGAGGACGACACCGAAAAACACACCTATTACCATTCGAAGTGCCGCAATTAAAATAGATATACCAATCGTCCACTTTGCGCCTTCAATGACTAAATGTAACAGGTCGTACCCTTTCCGGTCTGTCCCGAGTAAAAATTGTAATGAAGGTGAAAACGGTGGTACTTGCGGATTTTCATCCGCATCATATTGCAATGTAACTTGTCTAATATGTCCATCATTCCATATCGTATTTCCGATGCTCAAAAGAACTAATAGGAGAAGAAACCCAATGCTTATCCAAAATCTTTTATCACGTTTTATATACGTCCACATATTATAATCTCTCCTTCATCGCAGCCGGAATGAGATAATGAAACAATTTAAATAAAATAAAAATCAGAATATATATAAGAAGCACACTAACAATGAAAACCTCAACTCTAATACCGAAATACGATTTCAAAAACATAAAAATACCACCCGTATTAAAAATCCATTCTATAATATATAAATTAGATAACATAAAAAAGATATTCGTTTTCGCAAAGAATAATGTACTAAGCAACACATTTCGTAAAATATGACGATTTAAAATATGAAAGCGCCCCAGCCCTTTCGCCTTAGCAAATAGTACATAATCTTTTTCTAGTTCATTTTCAAAACGAAGCACGATCATTTTTACAAACATAATCGTAGTCGGGATGCTCAAACACAATATTGGCAACCCCCTAATCGACTCGCCTCCAATTGAAGCAATTTGAAAAGGTAAAAAACCTGTTTGTTTAAAAAACCATACAACTAAAATTTGTGATACTAAAATAAGAAGGATATCTGGAATGGATTCTAGGAAGATAAGAAATGATTTAATTCGATGTTGTATACGCGGTGAACTACTCATAATGACATAAACAATACAAAATGCTACAAATAATGAAATAAAAAAAGCAGCTAAAAAAATAATAATCGTTTCTTTATAATGGACGAACAGCTGCGGAAATAAAAATTTATCTCCCACATATTTAAAATTGGAGATGTCCATTAAATTCACAAACACTTCTTGTAAACTCTGTATGTACTGTGATGCATGCAGCTCAAATCCATAAAATAGTTTCGGCAATGTTCCTAAACAAATAATACCCAAAATTGAAATAAGAAATTGAAACGTCACTTCCATCCCATTCAAAAATACTTTTTTGACCATTTTCGCCCTTCTCTCTCTATAATTTACCCCTTAATTTTATTCTTAATTTTCTGAATTGTAAATATTTAATATATAAAAAATCGCTAGGTTATGACCCTAACGATTCTTTGTGTAACTGTTTTTCTCTTTTCGCAAATGGCATATATAAAATAAAACACCCAATAAGCGCTGCGAGTTCTAATGAAATAATATAGTAAGGATGTGGTCCTAACATATCAAGTAATGAAGCTGTTTCTGGCTTATGAGCTAAAAACATATAATTACCACCTGTTTTGTAATTTACAAACGAAACAATCGGAATCAATATGTTTAAAAATATCATTGTGCGTTTAATAGATTGTACTGTCGGACGATATCCTTCCACCCAAGTCATAAAGAGTGGCGCCCAAATGAGCAATATATGCGCGATAAAATATTCAATGAACCGAAAATGCGGAAAAGCATACTGCAAGTTTGGCGTTAAAATGGCTTGTGATGCACCAATAATTCCTGTAAAAAATACAATCTCATATATACGGTAACTTTTCGTTATGATCATAATTGACGCTAACAACAAACTAATCGTACATAACTCAAACGGTAATGAAGTGGCTAGCTCAAAAATCCCTGCTTTCCACTCCCACATATGAAGTCCAATTTCACTCCCTATAAATAGAAATGCAATCGCATATCGAACCGTTATATTCCACTCATTTTGACGTAATACATCTTGGTATTGATATAAAAAAACGATTCCCACCAACAGAATAAATAATATAATGGCATGTTGCCTTGAGTAGGGAATAAACGGTTTTAATGGATGCGCACTAAAATAAGCTTCCATCTTCCTTCCTCCTCTCCTTCATACAATATTATTGTAAGAAAAAAAACACGCGTCAATTCATTTGCTTACACTGGGACAAGCTCTACCTTACATTTACATATTCATACCTTACAAAACTGTAAGGTTATTGTAAGCTAAAACGATTTGTCAGATTCTTTACCTCTTCTATACTTAATGTAGATACTAAAACGAACGAAAAGGTGATAAATAGATGAAGAAGAAAAATAAAGTGTTAATTACTAGTGTAGTAGCAATCGGAATTGCAGCTGGATCATACTTTGCATTTGCTGGTGGCGGTTCAGAAGTAGCAATGGCATATAGCGGATATAAAGTAACAGAAAAACAGATTGAAAACGCGCAAAAATTTGGCGGTGAAGTCATTCCAAACGGAATTGAAACAATTTCATTTGATCCAACAAAAGGTACGTATGAATTAGCTGTAAAAAAAGGTGATGAAGTGAAAAAAGGGCAACTCCTTTTTAAATATAATGACCCTACTGCGAAACAAGGTGTAACAGAAGCAGAAATGCAAAAGAAAATCGCACAAAAAGAAGTAACATTGTTCCAAAAGCAAATTGATGCTGCGAAACAAAAATTGCAAAAAGATAAAAATGCAGGCCTTCCTGCTGAAGCATTAAAAGCATCAGAAATTGAAGTACAGCAATTAGAATCACAACTTGAAATGAAGAAATTTGAAGTGGAAAAAGCTGATGAGATGATTAAAGCAGCAAAAGAGAAAGTAAACACACTTTCAGTAACGAGCCCTGCCGATGGCGTAATTGATGATATCGTAAAAATCGCTGATGAAAAAACAGGTATGAGCGGCATTACACTTCGTCACGCTGGCCCATTTAAAGTAAAAGGTCAACTTTCTGAATATGAGCTTGCTAGTATGAAAGTTGGGCAAGAAGTAACTGTTTCATCAAAAACGGTCGCTGGTAAGACTTGGACAGGAAAAGTAACAGAAATTGGTTCTACACCATTAAAGAGTATGGATGAAAACAAAACAGTTTCTAACTATCAATTCACTGTCACATTAGATAATAGTGAAGAATTACAAAACGGCTTCCACGTTTACGTAACAAGTAAATCTGGCGAAGCAACTGGCACAATTGTTCCAAAAAGCAGCATCGTGAAAAAAGGTGACAAAAATGTTGTCTTCGTCGTAAAAGACGGTAAAGCGAAAGAACAAGCAGTTACTGTTGAATTCGAAACTGATAGTGAAGCAAAAGTTTCTGGAGTGAAAAAAGGAGAGGAAATTATCTCTAAACCGGAAAAAGACTTAAAAGATGGTATGGAGGTTGTCGCCCAGTGATTAACTTAAAAGGCATCACGAAATCCTTCCAAAACGGTGCAGAATCCGTTCAAATATTACACGGTATTGACGTAACACTGAACCAAGGAGAATTCACCTCTATTATGGGACCATCTGGTTCTGGTAAATCAACATTAATGAACATTATCGGTTGTTTAGATAAACCGACGACAGGTACGTACGAACTAGCCGGTCAAAATATTTCAAACATGTCTGAAACAGAACTTGCACGCGTTCGTAATAAAGAGATCGGATTCGTATTCCAAAACTTCATGTTATTACCGAGACTTACAGCGCTTCAAAATGTAGAACTACCTCTTATTTACGCTGGAGTCGATAAAAAAGAAAGACGCGAGCGCTCATTAGCTGCTTTAACAAAAGTCGGTTTAGCTGATCGCGCTACTCACTTACCGAACGAATTATCAGGTGGACAAAAGCAGCGTGTCGCTGTTGCACGTGCAATCGTAAATAATCCAAAGTTCATTTTAGCCGATGAACCGACAGGCGCACTTGATACGAAAACGAGTACACAAATTATGGATCTCTTTTACGAATTAAACAAACAAGGCTCAACAATCATTATGATTACCCACAATCGTGAAATCGGGGAAGCTGCAGCACGTCAAATTGTAATTCGTGACGGAAATATCGTCCAAGATTGGAGAGGTTAATTTTGAACACGAGTGAAAATATACGCATGGCCCTTTCCTCTATCTTTGCCCATAAAATGCGTTCTATCTTAACGATGCTAGGAATTATTATCGGTATTAGTGCCATTATTACTATCATTTCAATGGGTGATGGTACAAATGCAAAGTTTAAAGAAGAATTAGGCCAAGGAAAAGATAATGAAGTAACCATTTACTACAAAAATCCCGATTACGGAACAGATAGTGCAAAAATCACACCTGATATGCTAAACCGTCTGCAAACTGTGTCAGGAGTTAAAGATGTGTATCCAGATGTAAGTATGAAAGTGAAAGCATCTGCCGGTTCAAAAGATGTAAATCTTGATTTAAAAGGTGGAACAGGCGCCTTTATGACAGATTCAAAAATAAAATTAGTTCACGGTCGTGAATTAAACGACAGCGAATTAAACCAAGCAATCCCTGCTGTTATATTAAATGAAGAAGCTTTCAATAAATTGTTTAATGGTTGGGAATCAAATTTATACACAGATATAAAAGGAAAGCCGTATAAAATAGTCGGTGTATACGAAACAAAAAACGAATTTGGAATGGCTATGCCTGAAGGTTATACATCACTTGAAAACGCTCCTGTCATTTCAGGAGTAACTGAGTATGACTCTGTAAGATTAACAATGACCTCTCCGACAGAACGTAAAAATGTAGAAAAACAAGCCGTTTCTGTTTTAAACGAAATGAAAGCTCCTAAATTTGAGCACAAATTCGAAGCACAAGACTTAGGTGAATTTACGAAGCAATTAGATGAGTCAATCGGTATGATGAAAATGGTATTCGGTGGTATTGCCGCTATCTCCTTACTTGTTGGTGGTATCGGTGTAATGAACATTATGCTTGTATCTGTAACAGAGCGTACACGTGAGATTGGTATTCGTAAAGCTCTTGGTGCAACGCGTGGTAAAGTATTAACACAATTCTTAATTGAATCTTGTATTTTAACAGGACTCGGTGGTTTTATCGGATTCATGCTCGGCATCTTCTTCGCTTGGATCGTCTCCATCTTTGCTGGATGGCCACTCGTTGTCTCAAAAGAACTTGGACTTCTTGCAGTAGGTATCTCCATGTTAATCGGTATTATATTCGGTTTACTGCCAGCTAACAAAGCTGCCAAACTGGATCCAATTGAATGTTTACGATATGAATAAACAAAAACGTAGGAGTTTACACTCCTACGTTTTTTATTTATCCCGCTTTAATGGGCAGTAAGACCCCCACCTCAAAATTCAGTGAAAGCAAAGAAGTTAGGTGGGGGTCGGGCTGCCCATTAAAGTCCGATTGGTTCAACTAATAATCAGTGGAAGCCCCCCACTGATTAAAGTTTCACTTTATCTATTAAATCGTATTTCTTCTATTATATATATTTCACGTTATCAACACTTTTCATTATTTTAACCTACTAAAGCTATGATAGAATCCTATTATTGCAAAAATACTATGTGCTAGACCAAAATCAAGGCGTAATTTTTTCCATACCTCGACTTATTTTGTAACAATTATAGCGATTTTTTATTAAATTTCATCTTATTTCTATTTCTCCACAACTGAAATAGTTATTTTTACATAACTAGTTACCTGCTCCAACATCAAAATACGCATTTTTTGTAATATCTACGAAACAATTATGTAACACCTAGGAAACATTATTAATCTATTAGAAATTGAAATACTCTTTATTTTATGTATCACATGCTCAAACCTCCCCTGAAAACTATAAGAAAGCGCTTTTAGGATATTACTGGAATTATTACAGAATATTAATGAGCCGTTACGAAAGCTTTGTAATTCTATGTTTTTCGCAAATAAGAAAATAATGGTTGCTATAATGAGGTCAACGAAAACAAATGCAATGGAGGCTATTATGAAAAAATTTATGGGTATAGCAACAGCAGCGGTTTTTGGTCTTGGGATTTTCACAACATCTGCTAAAGCAGAAACAATCGTAACGACTGATGTACTAAATGTACGAGAAAACCCAACTACTGAATCAAAAGTTGTAGGAAAATTATTAGATGGATATAAAGTTAACGTTTTACATACAGAAAACGGATGGTCAAAAGTGAAATTGAATAGCGGTAAAGAAGCTTTCATTAGCGCTGACTACACAAAAGACACTTACTACGTAACAGCTAACGTATTAAACGTACGTGCTGGTGCAAACACAGACTCAGAGATTCTTGGTAAATTGAAACAAGATGATGTAATCGAAACAACACACCAAGTTGAAAATGGTTGGATCCAATTTGAATATAACGGAAAAACAGCTTATGTTCACGTTCCTTACTTAACAGGTAAAGCTCCAGTTAAAGTTCAACCAGTAGTTAAAGCTGAAAAAACAACTACAGTTCAAGATACAGCTAAAGCCGTGGCAACAACTAAAGCTCGTGAAGTAGCTGAAACTCAAGCAAAAGCTAAAGCGGAGGAAGCAACTAAAGCTCGCGAAGCAGCTGAAGCTCAAGCAGCGGCTAAAGCTCGTGAAGCAGCTAAGGCTCAAAAGGCAGCTAAAGCTCAGGCTGAAGCTAAAGCTCAAGAAGAAGCTGAAGCTCAAGCAGCAGTTAAAGCTCAGGAAGCAGCTAAAGCTCGTGAAGCAGCTAAAGCTCAGGCAGAAGCTGAAGCTCAAGCAGCAGCTAAAGCTCAAGAGGCAGCTAAAGCTCGTGAAGCAGCTAAAGCTCAAGAGGCAGCTAAAGCTCGTGAAGCAGCTAAAGCTCAAGAAGAAGCTGAAGCTCAAGAGGCAGCTAAAGCTCGTGAAGCGGCTAAAGCTCAAAAACCAGCTACACAACAACCTGTCGCAAAAGAAACTGAAACAAGTGCACCATCATCTTCTCGTGAACTACGTGTTGTAGCAACAGCTTATACAGCAGATCCACTTGAAAATGGTTATAAAGCAGGCGACCAAGTAAAATCAGCTTTAGGTCACAACTTAACAGCTAATCCAAACATGAAACTAGTCGCGGTTGATCCAAGTGTCATTCCATTAGGTTCAAAAGTATGGGTTGAAGGTTACGGAGTAGCAATCGCTGGTGATACTGGTGGGGCTATTAAAGGAAATAAAATTGATGTTTTAATGCCTGATAAAGGTACATCAAGTAACTGGGGACGTAAAACAGTTACAGTTAAAGTATTAAACTAGTTCGTATAAAAAAGAGTCGGTCTCAATGAGGCTGACTCTTTTTTTATGATTCTTACATTCTTTCTCCTTCACTCCCGTCCGATTCTATATACGATAGACTACCATTTCAACAGAAAAAAGAGGATGCCACAGCATCCTCTCCTTCTCTCCCCTATTCCACACAAGTAAACTGCGTCCAAGCTCCTACATAATCTAGTAAGAATAACTCTTCTTCTGCAATTGTACCTACAATATTTTTCCGTTCATCTATCGGCATTTCTTTTAGAATGATTTGTAGTTCACCTTTATACTTACCAAATGAATTGTTTCCAATTACAACTTGCCCTCTTTCCTGTCGTACACTTTCGCGCACCGGGAAGTCATAGTCTTTGTATTTCTTACGTACTTCTGTAGAACGTACCATATATTCTGTTATATCGCTGCGTCTTACATGTAATTCTTGTAGCGTGGCTCTCTTCTCTACTTCAGTCGCCTCGTCTACAAAGTGTACCTTTAACTGTAACATGTAACGATTTAAGTTTCCTAGTTTCTCTAACTCTTCTTCACTTGCATAAGCATTTCCGATAATAACGTCATCAATAAGCCCTGTCGCCCATAAATGTTTCGCTTGTACTTCAATCGGTAAGTTACGATGCTCTTCTAATGTACATAATCCGTCGTTAATATCCCATGGACCGATGTTAGCTGCATGTGACGTAATAAACGCTGCCGTGCGAATACCATGTTTTTTAAAGCGTTCACTACAGCGAATGAAATATTCGTATGGAAGTCCAGTAAATTTTTGCGGATAAAAGTTATGACAACCAATTAAAGCTGACTTATTTGCCTGATGCGAAAGAATATTTTCTAAGTACGCAATATCGTTACTTACGTTTAGCTCAATTTTTAAGCCATACGGGTTATTCGTCATTTTCGCTTCAGTTAATCCGTCAAACCCTAAATCTAATCGAATACCGTCTGCACCTAACTCTGCGAAAAATGATAGATCACTATAACTAATACCGAGCTGATCAAAGACAGCCGGAGCTACATCTAAAATAACTTCCATATTATTATCTTTTGCATGATGAATAATTTCTTTAAATTCAGCTACAATTTCTTCTTTCGGACGATTCACAGACAATAGGCATGTGAATATTCTTGAAAAACCGTGGCGTGCCGCTGCCGAAATGTATGCCATATCTTTTTCCTTCGTTGAATGCTCTGGATAAAGTGAAATTCCTAATTTACGCTCCATGCTTTTGCATCTCCTTCACACGTTGTATTAATGCCATGCTCGTAAATCTATATTTTGCAGATAAACATGTTGCACATAAAATCGTTGGTACAATAATTACGTACGGTGATTGTAAGCTTAGCATTACATAGGCACCCATTGAACTACCGATAAATACAATTGATACTAGTAGTAAAACTAATAAAGATTTACTTTGTACCCATTTTGAATAATGTGCAATACACTGCCCCGCTACAAATGTAATTAAGATGATAATTGCTCCGAGCATTTTTCTTTCTCCTCTCCTGCTAATTGTTGTTTCTCATACATTTTGAAGAACGGATAGTAAATAACGAATGAGATAACAAAGTTAACAAGTACAAGTACACCAGCCATAATTGTCCAGTCCGTACTAATAACCGCTGCAATTGGCGCTAACATCGTAAATGGCAATTTCGCCATCATCATCGGAATCATACCTGAAACAACTGCGAAATATGATACTGTCGTTGTCACTAACGGTGTAATTACGAACGGAATAATTAAGATTGGGTTCATTACAATTGGTGCCCCGAAAATAATTGGTTCATTAATATTGAATAAGCCTGGCACGAATGATAATCTACCTAACTCTTTTAAGAACTTAGATTTAGAGAACATAAACATAATAACTAAAGCTAACGTTGATCCTGATCCACCGATCCATACGAACCATTGAATAAATTGCTCTGTAAATAAGTTTGGTAATTGATGTGCATTTCCTGTAGCTGTGAATACTTCCATATTTTCAAGAATTGCTGAATCCCACATTGGACGAATGATCGGTCCTAAAATCGCAGGCCCATGTATACCGAATGACCAGAAGAATACGATTAAGAATACTGTTAATAAACCGCCGAATAAATTATTTCCTACTAATACTGATTTTAGTGGCGCGATTAAATATGTGATTGTTGTATTTACATCAAATTTCAAACCGTAACGAATGCCCCAGAATAAAAGAATAACTGCTAACGTTGGAATTAATGCTGCAAACGAATTTGAAACTGCTGGTGGTACACTATCTGGTAATTTAATCGAGATATTATGCTTAATCATAAAGTGATAAATTTCTACTGCAATTAAAGCTGTAACAATTGCGCCGAATAAAGATGTTGCACTTAATGTTCCTACTGAAATGTATCTACCTGCATCAATAACACCTGGTACGGCTTTCGTAATTTGAATTGGTTCAACTGATGCTAGTAAAAAGGCGAGTACAGATAATAACCCTGCACTTAACTGATTGAGCTGATAAAAGTTCGCGAGTGAAGCCCCTACCCCAAATGCTGCGTATAACGCCATTAGTCCTACTGTAAATCGGAATGGAATATCTAAAATATGGCGAAACGGTGCAATCCACTCCATATATGCATCAATTGGTAAGTTTAAAAAGATAACGAAAAATGATCCGACAATCGTTAACGGCAATGTAGAAATAACTCCGTTTCGAATTGCTAATAAATGTCGCTGTCCGGCAATCTTTTGTGTTGTTGGCATAATCTTTTGTTCCATAAAACTCATAAAACCATTCATCAAAACCCCTCCTCTTTCTCTTTTCTATGAAAGGATGAAATAAAGTTATAACATTATAATGTTTATATTTAAAAAAATATAATTATGCTAAAACTAATTGTTCTGCTTGTTTCAGTACTTTCAAACCATCACACATGCCATAATCTCGTTGGTCTATAATCGCAACTGGTATATTGTATGAGTTTGCAAGAAACTGTACCGCTGGAAATAAATATTTCACTTGCGGACCAATTAAAACAACATCAGCATTTTTTATTTCCAGTTTCACAAGTTCTGAATCAACTGCTTTAATTTTATAATTCTTCCCTTGTTTCATTGCCTCTTCTTGCATTTTTCTTACAACCATACTCGTTGACATGCCTGCTGCACAACATAATAAAATGTACATCTTATACTGTCACTTTCTCTTCTACTCGTTTATGAAGAGTGATAAATTCTTCAGCAAGTTCTTTCACTGTAATTGCATTCATTAAATGATCTTGTGCATGCACTAACAGTAAACTGATTTCTGCATGATTTCCTCTTGCTTCTTCTTGAATTAAGTCTGTTTGAATACGATGAGCTGCTGAAATTTCTTCCCTAGCAAGTGTCATCTTTTCACTCGCATTCTCAAAATCTCCTTGTCTTGCAAAAGCAATTGCTTCAAGTGACGCGCTTCTCGCGTTGCCACCATGTAAAATTAACGCAAATGGAGTTTGCATATCAGTCATTTTAAATTCCCCCAAGCCATCTTTTTTCTATATTGTTATCTTATTATGAAAACGCATACAATTAAACATAAAAAACTTCCGTTGTGTAACGGAAGTTTTTATATACTTCTCTTATAACGATAATAATATCTCTTGAAAATCTTCAACCACTTCAGCCTGAGCTAATTTCTCTATCGTATTTTGATTAGACATAATATCATATAAAAAATCATAAAGCTTTTGTAAATCTTCATTATTATTGCGCTTTACACTAAATAAAATAATAACTTGTACTTTCTTATCTCCCCAGTCAACCGCTTTATCAAGTGTACAAAACATCAAAAATGTTTTCTCACTTAATAACTGCATCGGATGTGGAATCGCAACTAAATTCCCAACTGCTGTAGGGGATGTATTCTCTCTTTCCATAACAGAGTCATAAAAGCTTTCTGGTACATAGTTTTTCTCAGCAGCTTTCTCACATAAAAATTGGATAACCTCTTCCTTTGTAGAAGCACTGTGATTTAAAAAGATTAAATCTTCCTTCATATATTGCTGCACACTAGTATTCACATGCGCAAATAACTGCTGACCAATTGACTTAATCTCTTTATCATCAAATATTGAGTTTACTTTTATAACAGGCACAGGTAAACCACTTGGTATATGAATCGTACTAATAATACAATCTATCTTTTCTTTGTAGAGATCTTCTACTTTCAATTGATAATAGCCTGTAATCCCTACAATCTCTAATTTATCTCGGAACTGTGATAGAATTTTATATTTCAATAGTTGAGCACTTCCTTGACCAGTCGCACAAACTAATAAACATCTTTTCTTTTGATTCTGTTCCTGTAAACGACTCATCGCTCCGCCGAAGTGAATCGCAATATAACCAATTTCACTTTCCGGAATCGATTCTCCCGTATATTCACCAATTATATCTCCAACAAGAACCGCAATTTCAAAAGCATACGGATAATTCTTTTTCACTTCTGCCAAAAGAGGATTTCTCGTATTTAACTTATACTTCAAACGGTTTAATAACGTTTTTAAATGAACACCAAACCCGAATAATAATTCTTCATCATAATAAAAAATAAGATTCCGTTCTTCCGCTACTTTAAAAAGAATATGTTGCATGAATGCATATAGATCTTTTCCTAATAGTTCTTCCACATTTTCATAACGATTTTTCGCTGTAACAGCAGTACTTAATAAATGCATCGTCACATATAAAACTTCTTCTTCGGGAAATGAAAGATGCAACTCTTTCTCTAAATCCCCTAAAATCTCTTTCGCAATTGTATATTCTTTCTTTATTATAAGTTCAGCTTGCTCTGTATGTAGTCCTTTCATATAATGTTGATCTTCACAACGCTTTAATGCAATTGCAATATGAATGACTAAATTATCAATTTCTATATCTGATAAATATATCGCTCCTCCTTCGATATACTTTAATATAATCGAACGGATAAGCGGTATATGAGGTAACGATAAATATGTATCATTCTGCTCAAATTGCTCATGAAACGGAGTATGGTCATAACGCGGTAAACCATATTGTGATAAACAAGAACGAATATGAAACTCCTCTCCGACAATACGTATACCATAATATGGTCTCTTTTCAATTTGTAATTGATAGCGACCACATATATCTGTCACATCTTTCATAATTAAATTTACAGTCGATTTACTTACATAAATCTCCTCTGCTAGCTGTGAAAGCTTCACATACCCATCTGTCGTTAAAATACGTTGCAGAATGTAAGCTATCCTTTCTTCATAAGAAGTCGGGATTTTTTCTGTCTGTTTTTGAAATAGACTCACGCAAAACTCTTCAAACTTCTTCGCTTGTATAATTTCTAGTTCGTATCCAGTCCCTCTTTGCGATTCAATTTTCGCTCCGTTTTCTTCCAATATATCATTTAATAATTTTATATCTTTTTGAATCGTCTTCGTTGATACATGTAAACGGCTCGCTAAAAAAGCTCGATTTAACATCGATTTCTCTTCTAAAAACTCCTCTAAAATAGAAACTAATCGCTGATGCACCTTTGTCATAGCTCTTCCTCTCGCAATTTATATATAAAAAGGAAAAAGCTGCTGAGGTCAGTAGTTTTTTCCTTTTTTAATTTATCTATTTCTTTAATGTAAATCCGAATTTATCCCATGCTTGTAAATAGTCTAGTAAGAAAATCTCTTCTTCTACAATTCGACCAACTACATTTGTTTTTCCTGTATTCACCATATCTTTTAATGCAATTTGCAATTCACCTTTATATTGGCCATATTGCTCATTATCAATTAAAAGATCGCCGCGCTTAATTTCACGTGTATTATGAGGTTTAAACTCTTCTTTTTTATATTTCACACGGCTTTGTGTCGAACGAATCATATATTCAGATACATCCCCGCGATAAAAATGAGGTTCGTCTAATACGATAATTCTTTCTAATTCTGTCGTTGTATCATATAACTCTATATCAAATGTTTGTTTCTCTTTATTTAATGCACCTAGTGCTTGTAATTCTTCTTCTGATGCATAAGCGTTCGCAATAATAACATCATCAATTAATTCTGTCGCAAATAAATGCTTCGCCTGTGTTGTCATTGGTAGTTCACGATGCTGTTCTAACGTACATAATCCTTCTGTTACGGGCCAAGGTCCATATGTTGCATCAAATGATGAAATAAAAGCAGCCGTTCTCATACCGTAATCTTTAAATTGTTTCGAGCATGTAATGAAATGATCGTATGATAATCCAGAATAACGATGCGGATAAAAATTATGGCAACCAATTAAATTTTCACGATTTGGTCTATGGCTCATAATATTATCTACATACTTCGTACCGTTACTCATATTAATCTCAATTTTTAAGCCATACGGATTGTAAGTCATAATTGATTCTTCTAATCCTGAGAAACCAACATCTAAACGAATACCGTACGCACCTAGTTCATGGAAGAATGATAAATCATTATATGAAATACCTAGTTGTTCAAAAACAGCTGGACTAATATCAACTAATACTTGGAACCCTAATGCATTTGCATGAGAGATCGTTTCTTTAAACTCTTCTATAATTTTCTCTTTTTCTCCATCTACAGACAATAAGCATGTGAATACACGTGTAAATCCGTATTTACTTGCTAATGTTAAATATTCCTTATCTTTCTCTACTGTTGAATGTTCTGGATAAATAGAAATACCTAATCGTCTCATATGTACACGCCTCTTTCTTCATTGTTTTGTAAACCTTTTCAAATATATGTAGTGAAAAAGTATATATCCCCTTCTCATTCACTACTTTTTGAATCCGCTTTCTTTAAAGAAAAAATAGTTTCTATCATTCATACCAACTACAAGTCTATACATCTATACTTTACAACTTTTTTTCATAGTTGTGTAGCTTTTACACAAATTTGTCAGTTTTTCACCTCGAAAATTGTTGTACGTTTTCAAGGCACCTTCCTTGACTGTTACATTGGCCAATACATATACTCGAAAGAAAAGAGAAATTTTTTATATAGGGGATGAATACATGGGAGAAGCAATACTCGTAAAACGAGAACCGTTATGGACGAAAGAATTTGTCGCGCTAATTCTAGCAAACTTATGTATGTTTTTAGGATTTCAAATGTTAATTCCTACTTTACCCGTTTATGTGAAAGAAATTGGAGGTACAAGTTCCAATATCGGATTCGTTGTCGGCATGTTTACTGTTGCGGCACTTTTTGTTAGACCGCTAACTGGAAATGCCTTGCAAAAATTTAGCAAAAAAATCATTTTAATGATCGGTACTGCTATTTGTTTACTCGCTATGGGTAGTTACCTTTTCGCTTCAACTGTTTTCCTATTGCTTGCCGTTCGAATTTTACACGGAGCTGGTTTTGGTATTACAACGACTACATATGGAACTGTCGTTTCAGATTTAATTCCGCAAGCTCGCCGTGGTGAAGGCATGGGATATTTCGGTCTTTCTGGAACGATTGCAATGGCGCTCGGTCCACTTATCGGACTTTGGCTTATGCAAACATATAACTTCACGATTCTTTTTTTATGTGCACTTTCCTGTACAATTGTTTCATTAATATTAACGAAACTACTTCAAATCAAAAAATCGCCGCAATCACCACAGCAAACATCTGGTACCTTCCTTGATGGATTTATTGAACGTAAAGCTTTACTTCCTTCATTATTAATATTATGTATTACATTAATGTACGGAGGAATTGGGAGCTTTATTACATTATTTGCTACGGAAGTCGGAATTGCTGATATAAGCCTCTTCTTCTTATTTAATGCACTTGCAATCGCCGTCACTCGGCCGTTTTCTGGAAAATTATATGATGCGAAAGGTCATACATTCGTTATTATTCCAGGAGTTATTATTACGTTTATAGGTATTATTTTATTGTCGTATACAACTACAATTCCAAGTTTAATTATTGCGGCAGCATGCTACGGAAGTGGATTTGGAGCGATTCAACCTGCTCTACAAGCATGGATGATCGACCGAGTAGCACCTCACCGCCGAGGAGTTGCAACAGCTACATTCTTCTCAGCATTTGACCTAGGAATTGGTGCTGGCGCAATTATTTTTGGATTCATTGCACATTTTACAAACTACGCAACTGTATATCGTTATTCCTCTCTACTACTTATTGCTTTCCTGTTCATTTACATCACAAGTGTAAAAAAACAAAAGCACGGAAATAAAAACAGAGAAAAAGCTGCTGGATAATTTCAGTGGCTTTTTTCGTATTTTTGATGTTATAAAACTACATGCATTTTCCTACATATTTTTTTTACTTTCATCAAAAAATATACGATGAACTCGCAGACGCTTTCCTTCATATTCAACCGAACAATACTATTCTAAAAAGTGTGATTTCTTTACAAAATTAAGATTTATACAAGATAAAAACCAATAAAATACAGCCATTTCTTTAAGGAATTGTAAACTTTTCTTCCCTTTGTAAATTTAGTGTAAATTTTACGGATAAACCGTTTACAGTGCCTCAAGGTTCAGTTAATAATTACATCGTACATGAAATTTAAGGAGTGGAATGCGTGGAATATAATGTTCAAGATATGATCTTCCAGTTCATTGGTGGATTAGGTATTTTCTTATTCGGGATTAAATACATGGGCGATGGACTGCAACAAGCTGCTGGAGATCGTCTTCGCGATATTCTAGATCGCTTTACAACAAACCCACTAATGGGTGTACTAGCAGGTATGCTAGTTACTGTATTAATCCAATCAAGTTCAGGAACAACCGCTTTAACAGTCGGACTCGTAAGTGCTGGATTTATGACATTAAGACAAGCAATCGGTGTTATTATGGGTGCGAACATCGGTACGACAGTTACTGCATTTATTATCGGAATTAAAATCGGAGAATATGCTCTTCCAATTATGGCAGTTGGAGCTATCTTACTATTCTTCTTTAAAAATAAAAAAGTACATTCTTTAGGTCAAGTTATATTCGGTTTTGGTATGTTATTCTTCGGTTTAGAACTAATGAGCACAGGTATGAAGCCTCTTCGTTCTTTAGAGTCGTTCCAAGAATTAACAGTTAGCATGAGCGACAATCCAATTCTAGGTATTGTTGTTGGTACAGTCTTCACTTTAATTGTACAAAGTTCAAGTGCAACAATCGGTATTTTACAAGAACTATTCGGTCAAGGTGCAATCGATTTACACGCTGCCCTTCCTGTATTATTCGGTGATAATATCGGTACAACAATTACAGCAGTATTAGCAGCAATCGGTACTTCAATTGCTGCAAGACGTGCAGCATTGGTTCACGTTATCTTTAATATTGTCGGTACAATCATCTTTACGATTTTATTAATACCTTTTACAAATTTAATTCAATATTTCCAAACGTCATTAAACTTAAATCCAGAAATGACAATTGCATTTGCACACGGAACATTTAACGTAACGAATACAATCATTCAGTTCCCATTCATCGCTGTATTAGCATGGATTGTAACGAAAATTATTCGTGGTGAAGATGCTGCTATTGATTTCAAACCGCAACATTTAAATCCAATCTTTATTGAACAATCTCCAGCTATTGCTTTAACAGAAGCACAAAAAGAAATTATTCGTATGGCTGAGTTTTCATTACATGGATTAAAAGAAGCAAACCAATTTTTAAACACACAAGACAAAAAACACGCTGACATGGCTACTCAATTAGAAGGAGCTATTAACAATTTAGATAAAAAGATTACCGAGTATTTAGTTTTACTCTCAGAAAAACCACTTTCACCGACAGACTCTGAGAAGCATTCAGTTCTAGCAGGTGTTGTTGGAGATATTGAACGTGTCGGTGATCATGTAGAAAACCTTGTAGAACTTGTAGATTTCCAAATCTCAAACCGTGTTTCCCTATCAGACGAGGCACTAACTGAACTAAATGAAATGCTTGAGTTAACGATTTCAACATTACAAGACGCAGTTGAAGCTTTAACAAACTTCGATACTGAACTAGCTCAAACTGTTATTGCAAAAGAACGTAAAATCGATCAAATGGAACGTGTTCTTCGTAAACGTCACGTATTACGTCTAAACGAACGTAGCTGTTCAGGTGATGCAAGTATCATCTTCGTTGATATGGTAAGTAACTTAGAGCGTATTGGCGATCACGCTGTAAATATCGCTGATGGTGTTTTAGGTGAACAAGGTAAAGTCAATTTAAAACAATCATTATAATAAAAAAGAGACGCTAACGTGAGCGTCTCTTTTTTTATTTCATATTTACAACCGTTCTTCCTTTTAACTTTCCTTGCAATATAAGTGTAAATTTCTCATCTAATTCTTCTAATGTACATTCTTCTGTATAAGATCGTAACTCTTTATTTCCCCATTCATTGGCTAGGAGCGTCCACACATCTCTTCTCACATCCACTGGGCATTGCACTGAATCTATCCCTAACAGGCTGATACCTCGTAAAATAAACGGATATACCGTTGTTTGTAATTGCTGGCCTGCCACATTACCGCATGTCGTTACGCACCCGCCATACTTTACCGTTTTTAAAGCTGTTTCTAACATATGTCCACCTACAGTATCGATAACCCCGGCGTATATTCCTTTTAACATTGGTCTTCCTGATTCATCATTCAATTCCGCGCGATACATCACTTTTTTCGCTCCTAGACGTAGTAGCATCTGTTCCTCTTCCATTTTTCCTGTCGCTCCTACTACGCTAAACCCTAACTTACTTAAAATACTAACAGCTACACTTCCTACACCGCCTGTAGCACCCGTTACTAAAACATCCCCCATACTAGGCGTTACTCCTGCTCTAATAAGCTTATATACTGATAAAGCGGCTGTAAAACCTGCTGTCCCGTACATCATACTTTCCTTTAATGACATTCCCTCTGGTAAAGGGACAATCCAAGATGCCGGCACGCGAATATATTCTCCAAAACCACCAGAAGTATTCATCCCTAAGTCATATCCTGTTACAATGACTTGATCCCCTACCTTAATGGTAACATCTTCACTACTCACAACCACTCCTGCTGCATCAATTCCTGGCGTATGAGGATATGTTCTCGTAACACCTTTATTACCTGTAGCTGAAAGAGCATCTTTATAATTTAGTGAAGAATAATGAACCTTTATTAATACGTCTCCCTCAGGTAAACTACTTACTTCTCTCTCGACAACGTTTCTTACAAACTGCTTACTTTCTGTTTCGTTCACAACAATTGCTCGGAATGATGTATGATTCATTATGCCCTCTCCTTTATCCGTAAATTTCTTCTTTATTATATAGAAGAAATAATTAAACCTACTCATTTCTTCATGGCTATATTTCAACAAATCTTACTTCTCTATTACTTTCTCACAATACATATTTTCATTTCCACTAAAACAACTTATACTTATTCTACATCTCAAAAATAAAATATAAAAAATCTGACTTTTTATAAATAAATTGAATTTTTACGAAATGTAAATGTTTTGTAATGTTTTTTTTCGTCAAATTTCATTATAATAAGTGGATATGAGTGTCGTATTTCAATCCAAATGAAGGAGTACAGGAAATGGAGCAAAACCCATCTTTGCAAGAAAATACACGCAGTAAACCGAAAAAAAGTAAGAAAAAAACAAAAATTATTATAAGCGTTATTCTATTCTTTTTAATAGTAGGTGGCGGTTATACTTGGTTTTTAGTAAATAAAGCATCTTCTGCTGTTCGAAATGCCGCACACGATTTAGCACGCGGTGATAAATCTGATTTACGTGATAAAGTTGTAAAACCTATTACAAACAATGTCTCTGTCTTAGTAATGGGTGTCGATGAAAGCGATGTCCGAGGAAAAGAATATGGTGAAGCTATAAGAACGGATGCACTATTACTTGCAACGTTTAATAAAGATAGCAAAACTGTAAAACTATTAAGTATTCCACGAGATACATATACGTATATTCCAGTGGAAAAGAAAAAAGATAAAATTACACACGCTCATGCATACGGTTCTACTAAAAACGGAAAAGATGGTGGACCACAAGCAAGTATTGATGCAGTTGAAAAATTACTAAATGTTCCTGTTGATTACTTTGTAAAGTTTAACTTCAAATCATTTATGAAAATTGTCGACGATTTAGGCGGCATTGAAGTTGATGTACCAGTTGAATTTACGGAACAAGATAGTAATGATAATGCTGATGCAATTCACCTGAAGAAAGGTGTTCAAAAGCTAAATAGTGAAGAAGCTCTTGCTCTTGCTAGAACACGCCACATCGATAGTGATGCAATGCGTGGGCAACGTCAACAGCTCGTTATTGAAGCAATTTTAAAGAAACTAACAAGCGTTGGATCTGTAACAAAAGTTGGTAACATCATTGATGATATTAACGGACAGTTCGTTACAAACTTAACATTCGATGATATGCTTTCATTCTATAAGTACGGATCGGATTCAGAAATTGAAAAATTACAAATTCAAGGTGAAGACTGCTACATGGCAAAAGGTGATGATACTTGTAGCCAATCTGCTGGTGGCGGCCGAACGTATTACTACAATCCAGATAAAAAAGAATTAGCAAAAGTTACAAATGATCTTCGTACTCATCTTGGATTACCTGCATATACAAAAACAGACTCTGATTCGAAAAAAACAAGTACAGAGAAAACAAAAGAATCTAAGTCTGAAAATTCAAGTGAACGCGAATCAAGTAACAATGAAGTGAAAAATAAAAATAGCAATGAAGATACAGAAACATCGTCTAACGACAATGAATAATAAAGAAGCAGTTCTCTATGGAGGTAGAGTACTGCTTCTTTTTATTCCGTCACAATCAAAAATCAGAACTTTCTAACTATCTTTTTTAATATTTTTAAATTATAATAAATAGTAGCAATCTATTCCAATTATCAGGGGGCTCATACATATGAAAGCTGCAGTAAAACATAACATCTCAGATTTTAAAGACTACTTAAAGTCAAACGATATATACATGGAAGAAAATATAGATGAAAATGATGGTTCTGTTCATTTTTCAGTAGGGTTAGAGACAGAAGCTGGCGCAAAAATTCAACTTATCGCTGCTTTCCAAAACGAACATCCTACTGTAGATATATACTGCTTCAATGTTGCTCATGTACCTGATGCAACAGCAACAAATGATATTTTGCACGTTATTAATGAATTAAACACATCTTATCGCTTTGCAAAATTCACATTAAACAAGCAAAATGCAATTGACATTTCAACATCTCTTGCATTCTCAGAACCAAACTTTAATCCAGCACTTGTCTTTGAACATACGAGAATGCTATATAAATTAGCAAATGACGAATATAAAAACTTAATGAAAGTGATTTGGGCGTAAATGAAAGGATGGGCTGCAAGCAGCGCCATCCTTTTATTTCGATATCATATCAACCCACATCTTAATAGCAGTTCCTACAATCAAAATCGATAACATATATTGCAGTGCTTTTTGATTGATCCTCTTCCCAACTCGCGCTCCAAGCGGCGCAGCAAAGATACTTGCAATCGCAACAATAAGGGCTGGAACTACAACTACTTGCCCAGTTATCACTTTTCCAGTCGTAATCCCTACTGAGGAAATGAACGTAATAGCGATAGAGGTTGCTATCGTTGTACGTATCGGCAATTTTAAAATAACTAGCATAATCGGAACTAAAAGGAACGAACCTCCAGCACCTATAATGCCTGATGCTCCGCCTACAATAAATGCTAACAAACTTGCTAACCATTTATTATATTTTACTTCATCACCATTATTTCGTTTCGGTACGAACATCATAATAGCAGCTATTGTTGCTAAAGCTGCATAAACAACATTGACCGTATGTTCCTCTAATATGTTAGCACCAAAACTACCTATGAAACTTCCTATTAATATACTAGCTCCCATATATACAACTAGCGTTTTATCCATCTCATTACTTTTCCGATAGGCCCATGCCCCTGCAAAAGTTGCAAAGAATACTTGCACCGCTGTAATACCACTTACTTCATGTGCAGTATAGCCAGTAAATCCTAGCAATACCGGAATGTATAAGATCATCGGATAATTAATAATCGCACCGCCAATTCCAACCATTCCTGATATAAACGATCCTATAAACCCAATTATAAAGAGTAATACGACTAAACTCACCTTATATCCCCCGCCTTCTAAAAAGAAGGTGATTTAAATGAATAAGTTCACATTTCCATCCGAAGCATCTGCTAAATAAGCTCCTACTCCTGCAAACTCTATCCCTTCCATAATCTCTTCCTCTTTTAACCCTAATAAATCTACTGTCATTTGACAAGCTACAAGTTTAATCCCCTGTTCTTTCGCCAAATCTATTAAATCTGGTAAAGGCATCGCATTATGTTTTTTCATAATACCTTTAATCATCTTTGGCCCCATACCGGCAAAATTCATTTTCGATAATCCCATTTTGTCAGCACCACGCGGCATCATCTTTCCAAATACTTTTTCGATGAAAGTTTTCTTTACCTTCACATGCTCATCTTTCCTTAAAGCATTTAATCCCCAAAAAGTATGAAATATAGTTACCTCTTGATCATACGCCGCTGCACCATTTGCAATAATATAAGCAGCCATCGCTTTATCGTAATCTCCGCTAAATAAAACGATTGTTGTTTTCTTCTGTTGTTCCATGTTGTTCTCCCTCCAATTACCTATAGGGGTATTTTTATTGTTATAAAAAATCGTTTCACCCTATTCTACTTTCCCTTCCCACGCTAACATACCACCTACCATATTGATCGCTTGAAAACCGTAGCTCTCTAAAAATTGAACTGCTCGTGCACTTCTTCCGCCAGAACGACAAACGATGATATACTCTTTCTTTTTATCCAACTCATGCATACGAAACTCCAATAGTCCTAGTGGAATATTACACGCTTCTGGAATTTTCCCTTCAGCTACTTCTTCTACTTCACGTACATCTACGATATTTACTGCTTCTTTACGCAACAATTTTTCTTCTAATTCTTTTGCTGTCATTTCTTTCATTTTACATTTCCTCCTCACAAACCATTCATCCCGCCTGAAACATTGATAACGTGCTGAAACCCTAATTTCTTTAATACTTTTGCTGCTTGCTTACTTCTCATCCCGCTCTGACAAATAACGATTACTTCCTTATTTTTATCTAACTGACTTGCTCTACTAGCTAACTCATTTAAAGGGATATTTTGAAATCCTTTCATATGATTTCCTCTATATTCACTTACTGTACGAACATCGATAAGTTGTTTCCCCTTTTTTCCCGCTATATTCTTTAATTGTTTTCCACTTATATTTTGAACACCTTTAACTGGTAAAAAACGCGACATAACAACTACTACAGCAAATACAATGAAAAGCGTACTTAGTATTGTATTCATATAACCAACCTCTCTATATTTATAAAACTACTACGCCTTCTTAATCCAAAACTTCAGCACATCATCTTCTTCTACATGCTTTACAATGTCATGACCACTTTTATTTGCCCATGCTGGAATATCCTTAATAGACCCTTTATCCGTTACATGTACTTCTAACACTTCTCCCGTTTGTAAAGTATCCATCGCTTTCTTCGTTCTTACAATCGGCATTGGACACGCTAAACCTGTTGCATCTAATACTTGTTTTACATTCATCATCTATTCCTCCATTTTTTATTTATTTCATTATTCGTGCACTGCACAACGATTTGGACCAATCTCCATTTCACGCTCTTTATCCACACTTGGGTGAATTTTACCCATATTGGTTTGACGGATTTCTTCATATGCATTTGGCTGAGGTGGTAAGTTTTCTGTTACAGTTTTACGGAACTCTACCTCATCCTCAATATTTAACCCTGCATTATTCGCAAACAAATCTTTTAATTTTGCGCTAACAATACCACTTTCGGTCATTTCACTTACTTTTGAATAATGAGCTGGTAACACAACTAAATTTTGAGATAGCTCTTTATATCGGCTATACAAAGTATTACGTAAATCACTTACCCAATCTTCAGCCTTCCCAGCAAGATCTGGACGCCCGATTGAATCCACAAATAAAATATCGCCTGATAATAAATAGGAATCATCTACAATAAATGATGTACTTCCAATCGTATGCCCCGGTGAGTATAATGCGTCAATTCTAATTTTAGTACCCCCCACCGTAATAACAGTTCCTTCAACAAGCGGTTCGTATGAGAAAACAACTTCCTCCGCATCTTTTGGCGGTAACCAATACGTACCACCGACTTTTTCCGCTAGCTTACGTCCTCCAGAAATATGGTCTGCATGTAAATGCGTATCCATTACATTCGTAATCGTAACACCATGCTCTTTCGCAAATTCTTCATACGCTTCAACTGTTCTTACTGCATCAATAACTGCTGCTTCACCGTTTGAAACGACCATATAAGATAAACAACCTTTTCCAAGGCGGTTAAACTGATACATACTTCCGCCATTTTTTAAATCTCCAACTTTTATAGGCTTTACATATTCACTCCAAGCCTTCATACCACCAGCTAAATAATAAATATTTTCTAACCCAGCCTCTGTTAACTGCTCTGCCACAAATATAGAAGACCCTTCTTTTGCACATACTACTAAAACATCTTTATCTTTAGGCAATTCACTTGCAATATGATCTACACCCTCTAATAAATCAAAGTACGGCACATTCATTGAAGTAACTTCTTTTCCTTCAATTTTCCAATCTTCATAATCCGCCTCATTACGAACATCTAAAATAAACAACTCTCCGAATAAAACTTTCTCTGCAACATCTTTCGCTTGTAACGGTTTAACATTCATTCAATTACCCCCGTAAGTATATTTTTATTTAAAAAATTTTAATTCTTTATATTCCCTTGCCACTCTAACATGCCTGGAATGACATTCTTCACATTTACATAACCTTTCTCTTTCAACATGTGGCAAGCTACATCACTACGGTTACCAGTTCGGCAAACAACATAAATTTGCTTCGTCTGATCTAAAGCTGCACTGTCTAAATCTCCTAACGGCACGGAAACAGCCGATGGTATATGACCAAAAGCGAATTCCGCTGCTTCTCGAACATCTAATACAATATACTCTTCATCACTTAATAATATCTCTTCCAACTCCGTATTCGTAATTGTAAGAGGATACTTCGCTACTTCATTCAATTCATGTTCATGTGCTTTTCTAACGTAATGCCTCAAAACATCGCCCTCTTGTTTCGTCCCGATATATTGATGCCCTACTTTATTCGCCCAGCTTTGTATGTCTACTGTAGACCCTTTATCTGTTGCCTCAATCTCAATCACTTGTCCTGACGTCAATCCTTCCATCGCCTTCTTTGTTTTCACAATCGGCATCGGACAAGCCAAACCTTTACAATCTAAACTCATATCCACTTTTATACTCATAGTCGATTCCTCCACAATTTATATACATATACCTGTAGGGGTATATTAAAATGTTTTTGAAAATCTGTCAACTCTTACGTTTGACAGATTATCGGCTTTTTACAAGTAATTGAACAGCTTCTTTAATTAACTCTTCATTTGAACCATTACCTTTTTCAAACTGCTCACGTAAACATTGCTCTAGATTTGTTCCAACAACAAGTCCAATTGTACGATCAAGTGCAGAACGAGATGCCGTTAACTGTGTAATAACCTCTCGGCAATCTTTTCCTTCTTCCATCATACGAAGCACACCACGAACTTGGCCTTCAATACGTTTTAATCTATTTTTCATATCTTGATTGTATTCCACTATAGACCACCTCCGTAATTATAACTATATTATACATTACTTTGTAACTTTGTATAATATCATATACCCTTAAGGGTATATTGTAAAGCGTTTTATTTTTTGAAACCTTCTAAGGTATAGTAAAAATGCAAAAGCTACTGATTGTATTAGCTTTTGCATTTCTCAACTACACTGCATTATTATCTTACTTCTTATAAACTCTTGTTAAAAATATAATCCATTTCTCCACCTAACGCTGCCGCTGTATCACCCGTTTTTCTAAAATCATGTGTATATATTTCTTCAAATGTACCGAAATCTACTTGCTTATAAAATTCAAAACAAGGGAATCCATCATGCTCTCCTTGAACATCGATAGTACCATCCTTTTTCACACAGACATGTAATACATAATCTACAGGAGGTGCATATACATTTAATGGATTACTTGCACTCGCACTCATTTTAAATTGTACGCCACCGGAATTCCATACGATATCAGTACACACAATATTTTCCGTACTCGCTTTTCCAGTTCTTTTATTCACCGAACCATCTGGATTCGTAACCTTCTCTGTCGTAATACCCGTATTCGCATATGAAAACACTTCTTCTTTATAAAAATCCACTACTACCTCTTGCTCCACTCTAGAGCGCATCGTATTTACCGCATGTGGTGTAAATTCACGTGAATCACCTTCAAATTGGATTACTTGTCCTGTTTCCATATCCTTCTTAGCTTCAGTCCAAGACATTGGAATAAATACACTGGCTCTAATTTTTACGATATTAGTCATAAGAAACACCTCTATAATTCTAATTTTATATACTGCATTATTTAATAAAAAATCCACCATTTCAGCTACATAATTAAAGCCTTTCTCTTTTATGTTGGCTACTTCCTTCATAAAAATGGTGCTATATTTTCGTTTTAAAGTTATATTCCATTTCTCCAGCTAGTGCTGCTGGAGTATCATTTGTTTCTCTGAAATCATGTGTATATATTGATTCAAACGAACCAAAATCTACTTGTTTATAAAATTCATAGCAAGGGAAACCATCATGTACACCTTCAACATGCAAAGTACCACTTTTATTAACTCGTATAGCCAACAAATAATCAGCTGCGGGTGCCGCCGCATTTAACGGATTACTTGCACTTGCTCTCATTTCAAATGAAACTTCATCTTCACTCCATACAATATTAGTACATGCGATGTTTTCTGTACTTGTTTCTCCCTTTTGATACTCAATTGAGCCATCTGGATTTGTAATTTTTACAGTAACGATGCAAGCATCTGCATATGTGAAAATTTCTCTTTTATAAAAATCAACAATCACTTCTTGTTCCAATCTTGAACGCTTTGTATTTACAGCGTACGGTGTAAATACACGTGCATCTCCAGCGTATTCAAACACTCTTCCTGTTGCAGCATCCTTAATAGGCTTCAGCAATGCATACGGTGCAAATACACTCCCTCTAATTTTTACGATATTAACCATGTGAAACCTCCATTGATTCTATATTATATAAATCATTATTTGTTCTACAACATAATATAGTCAATTTGATTGACTATATTATGCATAGTACAATAAGCATCATATATAGTCAACTTAATTGACTACAAATACGGAGGTTATATACATGGATCAAACATTTAACGAGTTAGATCTTACATCGCTTTTATCATTATCATTTAGCACATTAATTACTGAACTACATGACAAATTAAATGAATTGGGATTTGAAGATATTAGGCCAGCACATGGTTTTATGTTCAAACGCATTCTACCTAATGGAGCAACGGGTATAGAACTAGCTGAATATTTAGGGGTTTCAAAACAAGCTGTAAGTAAAATGGTGGATTCTCTTGAGAAGAGTGGCTACGTTACACGCAAAACACATCCTACTGATAAAAGAGGGAAAATCATTGTTTTAACCGAACGTGGTTTGTCAGTATTGAAAGCAAAAGAAAAAATAGTAGCTGAAATAGAGCAACAATGGATTGAAAACATAGGTGCTGAACGAATGCAAATGCTCAAAGAAGATTTAACAACATTCGTTACGAAAGAAAATACAGGAAAATTATCATCAAATATACGACCTGTCTGGTAAACAAAAACTCCATATAAAAACGAATCCATTTTGATTATTCTTTTTCAAAATGGATTCGTTTTCTACAATAATATATTTATTACTCTCGTTTCATCTCTATCATTAACCCTAACTATTTGCGTCTCACTATTTGGTAAAAATACGATATAATTTCCCTTCCTCACATTCTTCCAAATAACTTTCCCTTCTTCATCCGTTTTCCCTATTGAAATCCCAATTTCTTTACTCGGCTCAGGTGATTCATCTTTCATAAGTATAATTTCAAAATCTTTTATTGGCTGTTTTTCTTTATTTTTCACGTGAAAAGTTACAGAATTAACAATCTTACTAAACTTCTTTTCATTATTTGCTATAGAACTAGACATTATGATAATGACCAATATACAACATAAAATCCATATAAACTTATTATATTTATTCAGACCATTTTTTAAGATTATTAAAAACATCATCTGTCACCCGATTTCCAGAATTCCAAGAATTCCTTCCTACTGTATGGGTAGCTATTATTGTTACACCCGTACGAGAATAGTCATGATATACAGGTGCTCCACTTTGACATCCATAAGTGTCCATCTTATATGTTAAAATTCTAGGACTAGTTCCTTCAATTGGTCCATAATCTGTCCACATAGTATATTTTTCATTTCCTACTTTATCACACGGATACCCTGGAACTACTGCAAGTAACCCCTTTGGAGACTCTACATTAGTAGTTCTATATCCTAACCAACCTGTATAATCTCCAGGAGATCCATTTAATTTAATGGCTCCATAATCAAATTCCGAATCTCCATCATCAGTCCATCCACTTACTGAATAAAGCTTTGTCCAACTATAAGGCAAATATGGTGCTTGGTTTCCATTTCTACCAGGAGTCACAATAACATTTTTTGCCCATCCACCAAGCTTTTTATTGTAAACACAGTGCCCAGCTGTAAATACTGTATCTTTACTAATTAGCGCTCCTGTACACCCATAAACCTCTTGTCCATTAAATTGAATTACTAAGTGTACTATAGCCCTATAAGGATACAAAGTTGTATCAGTAACTCTAATTCGATCATCTCTTTCTATTATAGAATGTGTAAGGATATTAGATGAATAATTAAAATTACTGTCTCTTAATAAGTATCCCCAATCTTCCCCACCATGTTTACGCCCTTCAAATGAAGGTGAAACAAGATCTTCTCCCCTTCGATCATTACTATACAAAGATTGTTCTTGAAAAAGTACACGTTCTCCCTCATTGGAAACTGATGTCCACGGTACATCTTCTGCATACACCTTTTGATTCACTAAAAATACTGTACAAAAAAAGATAAAAAGAACACCAAAACTATAAAGAGCCAACCTACATCTTATAGAAATAAAGCTATCCAACATAACTTACCTCCTATACAAATGATAGCGAACAATTGAAGATCCCTTTATAAATTCTAGTTTTTCTTTTTTTAGAAGTCAATGTAATTAATAATAATAATCATTATTAATTACATTGACTTAACAAAATCACACAATTAGTCATATTCTTTACTCTGCGTTCAAAAATCTGTCTCATTAAAGGTTTACTTTATTACATAAACCCGTAACCTTCTTCACAATCAGCTCCGCAGTATTTTCCTCCAGTGGCATCAATAAATTCGTAACCGGTCCATACACTACAGGGCTTAATTCCACTTCATATCCACCATATGCGAATTCTTCTTTCGTTGGTAAGTAACCAATATATCCGTTCGTATATCCACCAAAGAAAGCTAGTTCATTTTGAAGACTCTCTTTCATTTCTAACGCAGTCTCTGAAAAAGGTTCCATCGGTATACCAGAGAATATACCATCATTAATTTGAAACAGTTGCACTTCTAAATCAATACGTAACTGCCGAATACCTTGCTTATATTTTTCTAAAACGATAGTAAGCCATTCATCCGTATTCACGCCCCACTGTTTCTCTGCTAATTGAGCCATGCTTCGTATCTCATTTATTCCAGGAATATCTTTCAACTTCATTTGCATCGTACTCGAAACTGTTCTTAAATTTACAATTGGGCTGTATGTAACTGTTGGCAACATCGTTAATACATGTCCACTAAGCGTGTAAACCATTTGTTTTAACGCTTCCTTTGAACCTCTATACTTCGCATTCACATTACCAGCAGCTCCTTGCACAATCATAACAGGACAGTTTACGATTTTCTCAAGAATCTCTCTCGTCATTCCAGGATAATCTGCTGATAATACATCACTATCACCTTTTAAAACATTCGGATGCGCAGTACAAAATACTACAATACCAGATAGCTCCTTCGTTTCAGCATTTCTTATTGCTAACATGCCAATACGTTTATCTACAACACCATCTATATTTGTTCCCATCTTTGCTCTTCCATCAGATGTTCTCTCTCTTCTGTTTACCCCAATATCACCTGTCGTAACACCCCAGCCAACTTCACATAGCTTCAAGTTGTTATTCGCAGTAACCGCACCGTGCACTACATTATTTACTAAAATCGTTTTATACGACTGTACGAGCGGATTATCACCGACCGTCTCTGGACCGGAATGCGTATGAGTATAAACAACCGTTATTCGCTCAAACGGCACATGAAGTTCACTCGCTACTTGCTCACGAATCATATTCGTATCTTCTACTAACATCCCAATATTATCAATACTTATAAACACAGTTTTCATTTCACCTTTTTCAAATACAAAAACCGTCCCATAAATACGTTCTTCAATATTATTTATTCCTGTCTCTCTATGATATCCGACAAAATCAATACCTATAGGCGGCGTAATATCCACCTTGCATACCCCTATTCTGCTCATTTGAATCGCTCCATTTCTCTATGTAACTCCCTTTTTCAAGAATAGCATATTTGAAAATTTGTTCCAGATGAAAAAGACCGGATATCTATGTCGGGCCTTCCCCAAGGTCTATCATATTAATAGGAAGGCACCGTTAATCAGCTATATATTCACTTCTACCAAATCTATAACAAACCTATACCCCAGGAGGTTAAATATACACTATAAAAACTTATAGTATATCTTACGATTGCACTACATGCATTGCTTTACAATGTAGCTTTTCGTTTCACTTAACATCAAAATATTACAATTTTAGATAGAGAAAGCATTTTCATTGTGATATTATGAATCCATATTATTGAAATTAACGGGAGGATACTATGAAAAATCGCTATTTAAATACTTTATTATTGGGGATTATTGCTGTACTCATCGCAATATTTGTTTTAGGCTATTTTAATATCATTTCTTTACCCCAAAAGAAATCTGTTGTTACAAAACAAATTGATTCAACAAAAGAAACGAATCAACAAAATTCCAACAAGGAAAAGCAAGAGTCCAAAAAGAACAATGAGTTGGCTATAGACGAAACAGAGGTTTCTTTACTAACTAAGAATACAAAAGGAGAAACTATACCACTAGGAAAATCAGATTTAGGCACAGCACTTGACTACGAAATTTCGCCTAGCGGAGATAAAATAATTTTGAATAGCCGTGTATTAGCTGATGAGCCAGGTAAGTTATCCTTGTATGATTTTAAGGCAGACAAACAGACAGTAGTGAAAATAGATTCCAAATTAAATAACTCACAGACTTGTAAGAGCGTTACATGGATTGATAATAATCACTTATTGCTTGTAATAGGTGGAGCTGCAGGAAGTGCTAACCACGGTGGGGATTTATACACTTATAACGTACAAACAAAGGAATTCAAACTCTTTAAAGAACGTCCTAAAAACATTAGTTATACAAAAGTAGTTGGGGATATGGATTCTTTCTATTTTATCGGTATTCAGTACACAGATGACAATTATAATGAATATACTGGTTATGTTGAAACCGTTTCTACAAACGAAATCAAAAATTCTTTATAGTAAATGTGTGCAACAACTTGAATGTGAGTAAGGATTTTTAAGTTTATAGATTTACTAGTATTCTAGTTGTTGGTATAAAAAACACATAATGAAAAACAGATCAAAAAAGCCACTATATACATAGTGGCTTTCCTTATCACACATACTTCCGATGCACCATCTTCCCATCATAAGAAAACACAACACCCTTACTCTCTACGATCGACTCCATATGCACCGTTCTTCCCCATAGCTGATGAAGATATGGCAATACCTTTTCTAAGTATTTTAAATCGAGCTCAATTCCTTCGTAATTATGTTTAATGTACAATTCTCCATTCTTTAAGTAGTCCCCGTCTTCTACTACTAAGTACGGGAAACCACCATTTGTCCGCATATTTACGAGCTGATCACGTACATGCTCCCACTCTTTATCTATTACTTTATATTCTTTTCCTTGACGCTGGAATAAGTACATATCTTCTCTCATTACGAGATCTTTATTTAAGTAGTTTCTTAAAAACGATACGTCCCATTCGATTTCGCGTACTTCAAAGATTTTGTCACGACCAGATCCTGGTTTGACACCTCGTCTTTTCATTTCTTCTGTCGGGTTGTTGTAGCGCTCCTCAATATCTTCAAACATTTTAATACCGAGGTAGTATGGATTAATGCTTGTTTTGGATGGCTGAACGACGCCCGCATTTAATTTCGCAAATTCAATTGCTTCATCAGATGTTAAGTCCATTTCGCGAAGTATGCGTTGATGCCAGTATGATGCCCAGCCTTCGTTCATGATCTTCGTTTCAAGCTGTGGCCAGAAATATAACATTTCTTCACGCATCATCGTTAATATATCTCGCTGCCAATCTTCTAGCTCACGGCTATATTCTTCAATAAAGAGGAGTAAGTCTTTCTCCGGTTGTGGTGGGATTTTCTTCTTTTTACGCACATTGGAGCGTTCCCGCTTTTTATTTCGATTATCTAAATTCCATAAGTCATCGTATTGCGATACCTTTTTCTTTTCTACTTCTTCCTCTTCTAAATCATCAATACTCCATGCAAGTTTTGGACGCATGAGCGACGGATCAATATGCTCTTGAATGGCAAGTACGGCATCTAAAAATGTTTCTACCTCTTCTTTTCCGTACTTATGCTCATACGCTTTCACCCGTTCAGCTGTCGCTGACATACTTTCTACCATATCTCGCTTCGTATTTGAAAAACGAATATTATTTTTAAAGAAATCACAGTGCGCTAACACGTGCGCTACGATTAATTTATTTTGAATTAACGAGTTCGTATCTAATAAAAAGGCATAACATGGATCAGAGTTAATAACGAGTTCGTATATTTTACTAAGACCTAAATCGTATTGTAATTTCATTCTGAAAAACTGTTTCCCAAAACTCCAATGTGAAAACCGCGTCGGCATCCCATATGCACCAAATGTATAAATAATTTCCGCTGGACATATTTCATAACGCATCGGATAAAAATCAAGCCCAAATCCAGTCGCAATTTCCGTAATTTCCGCAATCGCATATTGCAGTGCTTTATCGTCACTTGCTCTCATTATTTTCCCTCCTTACACTTTCCCTTAAGAAAGTGTATGATTGAGAACAAGCTTTCATGAGGATTGATTACATAATAAAAAGACACCCTCGCAAAAACGAGAATGTCTCATCTATTAACCTTCAATAATCTCCATCTTCTCCGTAATCGGTGTACGAGCTTTTCCTTCTGGCGCTTTATCGAAATAGCCAAGGTGAAGAATTCCAACGATGCGTTGACCTCTTGTTAAACCAAGTCCTTCTATAAATAATGGATTGTAGTTTAATCCACCTGATTTCCAAACACAACCTAATCCACGTTCCCAAGCAAGAAGTTGGAAGTTTTGCATAAATGCACATGTTGCAGCGTAATCTTCGTCACGTTGAATTTGACGTGGGTCTTCATTTATATATACAACAATTTGTGCTGGCGTGCTTAAGAAACGATCAGATAAAATTTTACCTCGTTTCGCTCTTTCTTCTTCTGTGAAAGAGTTTAATACTGCATCTACTAATTTCTGACGGCCGTCTCCAATGTATAATTTACAATTCCATGGTTCACGATGTTTATGATTCGGTGCCCACGTTGCGTCGTTTAATAGTTCAATTAACAACTCTTTGTCTACTGCTTTATCTGTAAATGTACGAACAGAACGTCTTTCTTTAATCACATTTGCGATGGAAGTATATGTAGTCATATTTTTCTCTCCCTTATTTTTATCTATATGTATACGTTTATTATTGATATTGATTTTCAATTTCGATTATACCTTAGTTTTTTACTATTAATCAATGTTTTATGTTGGAAAACTCCCAAAAACTTCATTTCATACTGTGAATAAAAAAACTTGATTTGTTCACAAGTATTTCACATTTTATGGAAATGATATGTGTACAGTTTTCCACATCATCTATCTAGGAGGAGTTTATATGTACAAAAAAATCGCAGTAAGTATGACTATGGCAGCATTATTATTCGGTACAACCGTCTTCCCCACTTTCGCTGCTATGCCAAAAGAAGTAACATTGCATCATCATAAACCAATTTCAGAAGAAGAAATGCAATCGCTCGAAAAACTCGGTTATAACAAACATGAAATTTGGAAAGCTGCCCACATTGCAAGAATGAGTAAAAAAAAAATTAAGGACGTTTTAGCTTACTATAAGCAAAATAAATCTTGGGAGAAAACAGCTGAGCATTTCGGGGTAGATCCAAGTAAGTTGAAAAAGCATCATATGAATAAAGAAACGAAAAAGGCACTGCTGCAAGAATTAGCAAATATGCAAAAATCTACACCAGACGGGCTACAACAAAAAATGAAAGAATATAATATCGGATTACGTCAGCTCACGATATTAACAATCATCTCTCAAAAAAGTAATACTCCCCTTGATGATGTGCTAAAAATGAAAAAAGACGGAATGGATATGAAACAAATTGCCGAAAAATTAAACGTAAAAAAAGAAGATATACGAGCAGAAATGATTAAATTAGTAAAGTCTATTAAGGAAAAGAAAACAAATTAATACGCCAAAAAGGAAGAGTTTTTCAATACTCTTCCTTTTCTTTATGAACTTTCAATTTTCAAGTATAAATTCCCGTCTTTCCCAAAAACTAACACAAGTAAATGATATATGTTAGGGGGTGTGAAAATGTTTCGTTTATCATCTAAAAAGAAAAAACAAACCGTCTGTTCTATCCCAGAGTTTATCCATACTATGAAAGAATCAAGTGACTTCTCTTCTTATAACATTATAGAAGATGGCACATTATGTTTGTTTTATTATAAATCGACAGTAGAATCACTTATTATTAAACGATTCATTTTAGCACCTATAAAAGATAAATTGGACGTGATTCAACATATTGATGATATTTTAAATATTGTATCTATTGAAGACATCATCATTTCTCCTTCCATTGATGATATTCGCGAAAAATTATTAGGTGGGTATGTATTATTACAGCTAAAAAAAGATTCAGAACAAGCAGCGTATGCACTTCTACGCGCTGAAAGTACAGTTTTAGGAACGCGTTTAGTAAATGACACAGAAAATGAATATAGTGTTATTGGCCCTAAAGTTGGTTTTGTTGAAAATGTTGATATAAATATACATTTATTACGCCGAAATATCGTAACCGAGCAATTAATTTTTAAAGAACTTAGCGTTGGTTCTATGTCAAAAACTAAAATCGTAGTTGCTTACATCGAAGGAATTACAAATGAACAGCATATTAACACTGCAACGCAACGTCTACAAGATATTGATTTTGATTATCCTTTTGATGCAACTATGATTGAACAGTTTATTAGTGATAATAGTAACTCTCCCTTCCCTGTTTTACTACCTACAGAGCGTTTAGATCGTTCTGTTTATGCATTACTAAATGGAGGAGTTGTCATTTTAACAGACGGTTCACCATATGCGTTAGCTGGACCAGCAACATTACTCGATTTTTTCGTCTCTCCAGAAGACTATTATTTACCATGGATGGCAGGTTCATTTCTTAGATTAGTTCGCTTTTTTGGAGCAGCATTCTCTCTGTTTTCATCAGCTATTTATACAGCTGTACTAACGTATCACTATCAAATGATTCCAGCAGATTTACTTGGACCAATTATTTATTCTAGAGCCAACGTACCATTTCCACCTGTTTTGGAGGCACTTTTTTTAGAAATTACAATCGAATTACTGCGCGAGGCTGGGGCGCGTTTACCGACTAAAGTTGGCCAAACGATTGGTATTGTTGGTGGGATTGTAATTGGGCAAGCATCTGTTGAGGCTGCTTTAACAAGCACCATCTTATTAATTGCTGTTGCGCTGTCTGCACTAGCTTCTTTTACAACACCAACAGTAAAAATGTCTTCTACTATCCGAATATTACGCTTCCCTCTCATCATTTTAGCTGGAGCATTTGGAGGTGTAGGTCTTATCGTCGGATTTGTATTCATATTGGCTCATTTAATTCGCTTAAAATCACTTGGATCACCTTATTTATTACCTTTATATCCATTTCGCGGTTTAGGTACAGCTGAAGGACTCCTTCGCCTTCCATTTAGTCAAACTGCAGGACGAGCTTCTTTTCTAAGACCGAAAAAGAAATGGCGCTATAATCCAAACAAAGCGAAAGAAAAACGCGACGGTGAGGAAAAATGAAAAATATTTTATTATGCTTTTTCATTATCATTTTAATTTTTCAATCTGGTTGTACAGAAGCAAATATAGTTGATACACAACGAATGATTCACATAGGTGGATTCGATATTATAAAAGATAAAAAATTTCGCGGGACAATTTTATATCCTGATTACACAAAAGGCGTACAATCTAAACCAGAAACTCAATCCACTCATGCAGGAACAATTGAAACAATCTCTTCCCTTCTAAACGCCAAATCCCCACATACGATCGCTGTGGGGCAAATGCGTGTTGTCCTATTTGGAAAAGCATTTGGTGAACATGGACTTGGAGATGTTATTAACAACTTACAACGTGATCCTAACATTGGCCGAGATGTGCAACTCGCGCTTGTAGATGGTTCAGCAGAAGAATTACTTAAACATGTCAGAACAAACGGCTCGCTATATCTATCTGAACTACTGGAACAAAATATAAAAAACGAGACAATCCCGCGGACAGCTTTAAATATTTTTTTATATAACTTCTATTCATCTGGATACGATTCATTTCTTCCTTACATTCAAGTATCAGAAGACAAATCTGCTTCCATTAAAGGGCTCGCTTTTTAAAAAAAGGATAAAGTAGCTATGTATACAGATAGGAAAAGGTCTTTTTTATTTAAATTACTCATTAATCCAACTAAAAATGGACGTTACGAAGTTTCGATACGTCAAGGTAAACATAAAGGATTAATTGCTACTCAAAACTTATCTGGAAAAAGTGTATGTTCGCTTTCGCCAAACGGTGATATTCCGAAAGTTAACATACACTTAAAATTAAATGGACTTATAAAAAATGCTCCCAGCTGGCTGGATTTATCAAAGAGTAAAAATATAAATTACGTAAAGCGACATATAGAAAAAACGCTTGAAAAGGATTTAAACGGACTAATAAAACAATTCCAAGAAAATAAAATTGATCCAATAGGAATACGTGAAGAAATTCGTAGTCATTCAAGAAAATGGAGCATGAAACAAATTCAAGATATGTATCCTAATGTAGACGTTGCTGTCAATGTAAAGATTAATGTCGTACAATCTGGTATCGGAGAATAGTGAGGTGCTATCATGACTGGACAAGATAAAACACATACTGTTTCCCCTTATTTCACATTCCTTCTATTACATTCTCTTCAAATTGGAGTAGGTGTATTAGGATACCAAAGGATTATTTCACAATTTGCCGGTTATGATGCTTGGATTTCTCTTATTATTGCTGGTATTGCAACTCATATTGTATTATTTTGTATGCTGAAAATGTTAGAAAAAGATAATGATTTAATGAATATTCATACGACATGTTTCGGAAAATGGATTGGAACATTCTTTTCCGTATGTTTTGCTGCATACCTTCTATTATTTTGCCTTACTGTTCTTCGTACATATATTGAAGTTATTCAAGTTTGGGTCTTTCCTACAATTAAACCATGGAAATTAACTTTACTATTTTTACTGGTAGCTTATTACATAATTAGAGGCGGCTTTCGTTCTGTAACTGGAATTTGTTTTTGGGGCGTTATTATACCGATTTTCGTCCTGTTATTCTTAGTTTTCCCAATGAAATATGCGCATGTCCGTAACATTTTCCCAATTCTTACTCATTCACCTTTAGAAATTCTAACTTCAGCGAAAGCATCTGCATTAGAATTTCTTGGATTTGAAGCAATCCTTGTTTTTTATCCATTTATTAAAAAAGGAAAATCGTTAAATAAATGGGCACATGGTGGTATTGTTTTTACAACAATTCTATACGTAATACTGGCCATCGTTTCCCTTATGTACTATAGCCCAGGGCAATTACATCATACCATTTGGCCAACATTAACGATGCTAAAAATCATTAAAGTTCCTTTTATCCAAAGGTTTGAGTACATTATTATTTTCTTATGGTATCTTATTATTTTACCTAATCTTTGTTTAACCATCTGGTCTTCTTGTTGCATTAGCAAAAGATCTTTTCACATACCGTTTAAAATCACACTGCCATTTTTTATCGCAACCATATTTATTTCATCTTTATTTTTCACAAACCGTGAAAGTATAAACACATTAAACACAGTACTATCTCAAGCTGGTTTATATATTGTATATGCTTATATCCCTATTTTATTTCTATTTCATTCGCTAAGATGGCGCTTCAAAAATCATTCAAAAAAATCTTCAACCGATACACCGTAATCTCTGATACAATTTGATTAATACATTTGTAAAGGGGACAAGCGAATGAAAAAATATGTATTTTCTTTACTTGCAGTACTAAGCTTAATTCTTGCTGGATGCGGAAGTACTGGTACAAATGACCAAAAATCTTCTGAATCAAAAAAAGAGGAACATGACCACGCATCGCACACTCAGCAAGCTGACATTCAAGAGAAAACAAAAGGAATCGACACACTTCCTACCTTCCTAGACAAGCTTGATCCACAAATGAAAGACATCTACACTGTCGCTGGACAAAATGCAGAGCTATTAGATTGGATTCCATGTTACTGCGGTTGCGGTGAAAGTGTAGGACATAAAAATAATAAAAACTGCTTTATTCGTGAAATTAAAAAGAATGGTGAAGTTGTTTGGGATTCCCATGCAACGACTTGCGTCAATTGCCTAGAAATCGCAGTTGAATCTGCTTCGATGAAACAAAAAGGAAAATCAACACTTGAAATTCGTAACTATATCGATAATAAATACAAAGAAGGCTATGGCAAACCAACACCTACGCCAATGCCAAAAGCTTAAAAAACGAGGAAACACCTCGTTTTTTTTCATTCACTTTTTTTCTTAACAAATTCTTTCAAGTGTATTTCTCCTTACTTATCACACACTATATATAACTCTCGGTAAGGAGGGTACACAGTGCAAACATATAACGATTATGATAAAGCTCTCTATTACACGTATTGCTGTAATTGGGATAAATTACTCGTTCTCATGGTTCAAACGAACGATCAATTATTTTCTAAGCGTATTGAGCATTTTTTACACGCTTATCAATACAGTAAAGAACTGCCAGAAGTTGATAAACAATTGCAGCTCCTATTTCAATATATTGACCACGCATCCCAAAAGTCACATATAGAAGAAGTAGAGCAAATTCAAATGTAAACTATAGCGCTATTCTCTTCTGGAGAATAGCGCTTTTTTAAAATGTTCATATCAATAAAAGTTTCCCCTTATAAAACTTTTATTGATAAACATATTTTTTCTTTCTTTTCTGTACCACTTCATACTATAATTTAGTATGTAACTATTATAAGAGAGGTATAAAATATGGGACGAGAAAAAAAGCAAGAATATGCTTTATTTACCGCGTGGGGAGCTTCTTTTATCGCTACACTAGGAAGTCTATACTTTTCCGAAATCATGAAATTTGAACCTTGTGTCCTTTGTTGGTATCAACGTATTTTCATGTATCCATTCGTTTTATGGCTCGGTATCGCTGTAGTAAAAAAAGACTATCGCATCGCAAACTATTCTTTACCAATCGCAAGTATTGGTGCTTGTATTTCTTTATATCACTATGCAATTCAAAAAGTCGCAGCATTTTCGGCTGCAGGGGCAGCTTGCGGCCGTGTACCATGTACGGGAGAATACATAAACTGGTTCGGCTTTGTGACAATCCCGTTTTTAGCACTTATCGGCTTTATTACAATCGCTGTTTGTAGCTTTATTGTCATCAAAAACAAATAAGGAGATGAAAGAATGAAAAAAATGCTTATATTTGGCGGTATTATTATCGTCTTATTTGCGGCAATCTTTGCTGTAACTCAAATGGAGAAGAAAAACGCATCGACAGATGAAAAAGGTTACTACTCAAATAAAATTTCTCTTGAAGATCTCAATAAAAATATAGAAGATAAAAAAGAACAAACGATTTACTTCTATCAAACCTCTTGCGTTCATTGCCAAAAGGTCTCTCCTATTGTTGTACCTTTAGCGAAAGATTTAAATGTTGATATGAAAGTAATTGATATTGAAAATTTAAACGAGCCTTGGGATAAATACAATATCCAAGGAACACCGACAATTATTCATTTTAAAGATGGTAAAGAAGTAAGCCGTATTAGCGGAGAACAGTCAAAAGAAAAGTTTAAAGAATGGTTTGAACAAACGAAAAAATAACGAGAAAAGGAAACTCCTTCTACACATGAAATGGACGTAAAATTCCAAACTAATGTATAAGGAGGGGGTTTTATGCCAGAAGTAAGATGCTCTGTTTCCAATTGCTCATTTTGGGGACAAGGTAACTTTTGTCAAGCAAGTGCGATTATCGTTCAGCCAGATGCCGATGAAACGGGTCAAACTGAAAATGAATCGTATACAAGTGCAGTTTTAACGAACGAAACGCTAGAAAGTTCTGTAGCAACAAGTGTAGAGACTTGTTGTCATACATTTAAGCCAAAATATTAAACATAAAAAAATACAAAATAACAAGAACGGCCGTCCCGCATAACGTAATGCGCCGATATATACTCTTCTCTCCTTCCCTCGCTTTCACAAAGGCTAAAATAAATCCGAAGAACAATATTAAATCAACATATGGAACATAAAAAGAAAAAACGAGAAACGCATACAAATACACGATAAATAAACAGGTCGTTACTAAGAAAACTTTAAACGCAAATTCACTTTTCATAATGTAACCGCCCCCTATCTGTACTGTATTATATTCAGCAAAATACAATAGTTGCAGTTAAACTCGAAGTAGAAATAAGCTACCGTCTATCATACGGTAGCCTATTACGGAACATTATATTTCCGTTTATATATATTACTTAAAGCTGAAGAAGGAATTTGCTCATAACGAATTTTTTCTCCTGTTTCATCCACTATATACAAATTGTTTCCTATATAATATATTCCATCTTTTCGTTTTGAGTACACTGCATACCTTTCGTTTGGCAATACCATTTTCACTTTCGTTAGCTGTCCATTCGGTTCTTGCCAATATATATCCACGCGATCTACTAACGTAAGCATACCAATTTGCTCTTCTTCTACTTTACGACCATTCCAGCTCACAACACGATAACCAAGCTTATTCGCTTCATATTCCGGGCTCGTATGAAACCGAGAAATGATTACTTTCGTCTGTAATTGAACTCGGTCATATAACCACTGTATATCCCTGTCATGCATACGAATACAGCCATTTGATTCCCTACTTCCAATTGTCCATTCCCGATTTGTCCCATGAATCGCATATTCATTTTTATCTAGTCCAAGCCATCTCGTACCAAGAGGATTATTCGGTGCACCACCAGCTATTTTCTTTCGATGATATTCTTTATTTTTAAATTTAGTTATAATACAAAAATTACCTTCAGGTGTAGGAGTACGATCTCTTCCAGTTGTTACGGGGAATGTTTTTGTATAATTTCCATTTTCAAAAAAAGATAATTGGTTTGTCGTAAGGTTCACTAATATTAGATGATCTGTATTAGCAAAGGCACTAACCGGTAGGATGAAAAATAATAGTATGACAAAACATAATTTTTTCATCTATATCCCTCCCCTAGCGCCACTATAATAAGTGGAATTAACTTTACTTTGCTCTTATAAATGAAAACTATCCATTTACAATAACGCCCCCATTTACATGTATCATTTGCCCAGTAACATAGGATGAATCATCAGACGCTAAATATACGTATGCTGGTGCTAATTCATATGGCTGGCCCGGTCTTTGCATCGGAACATTGCTTCCAAACTGTGATACTTTTTTCTCATCAAAGCTCGATGGAATAAGTGGTGTCCAAATCGGTCCTGGCGCAACACCATTTACACGAATCCCTTTTTGCACTAATGACTGAGAAAGTGATCTTGTGAAAGCAACGATTGCCCCTTTCGTTGCGGAATAATCAATTAACGTTTCATTTCCTTCGTATGCAACGATAGACGCTGTATTTATAATGACATCCCCTTGCTTTAAATGAGAAAGTGCAGCTTTCCCAACGTGAAAATAAGAAAAAATATTAATACGAAAAGTCTTTTCTAGCTGTTCTGCTGTAATATACTCTAGTCCTTGCTGCGGATATTGCTGCGCGACATTATTTACCAAGACCTGCAAACTACCTAACTGCTGGACGGTCTCTTGAACAACATCTTTACAATGCCGTTCATCACTTAAATCACCTGGTAACAACACACACTTTACACCTTCTTGTTCCACACGTTGCTTCGTCTCATTTGCATCTCCATCTTCATCAATACGCAATCGCAATATTTGCTCCCTCTTTCGCAAAAGCGATAGAAACAGCTCGTCCAATTCCACTATCTCCCCCTGTAATTAATACATTCTTTCCTTTTAACTTTTCGCTACCTTTATAATTTGGATCTTCAAACTGTGGTAGAGGATTCATTAATGATTCAATACCAGGTTGTTTATTTTGATGTTGCGCTGGCATTGTTATAAAGTTTTTTTGCTGTGGCATAGCTTCTTTCAACTCCTTTTTCTTATAATGTGCATAATAAAAACTGAAATTCACACATCAAGTTACGATTAATATTCGAATTTAAGACACAAAATATGAATTGTTGTAAACTTTTTATGCAAAACTATTGCAAAATAGATAAAAAACGAATATTATATATAACTGTTGTGAAAATTATTCGTAAACAGAAAGGATGTTTATATGTTTAACCTTTCAAAACATAAAACTTCTATTAAAACTGAAATTATGGCAGGTATTATTACCTTCTTAACAATGGCATATATCATTGTCGTAAACCCAGTTATCCTTGGGGATGCAGGTGTTCCATTTGAACAAGCATTTACAGCAACAATTATCGCTGCTGTTGTCGGAACATTATTTATGGCGATCTTTACAAACTTACCAATCGCAATTGCACCAGGTATGGGATTAAATGCTTACTTCTCTTACTCTGTTGTAAAAGCTCATGAAGGCATGACTTTCGCAATTGCATTCTCTGCTGTATTCGTAGCAGGTATGATTTTAATTTTGTTATCATTCACATCTTTCCGTACAAAATTAATGGAAGCAATTCCTGAAAACTTAAAACATGCAATTACTGCTGGTATCGGCCTTTTCATCGCCTTTATCGGTTTACGTTTAACAGGTATCGTTACAAAAAATGAAGCAAATTTAGTTGGACTTGGTGATCTTCACTCTGCTCCAGTACTACTCGCATTAGCTGGACTTGGAATTACAATTGTCCTTATGTCTTTAAATGTAAATGGCGCACTATTTATCGGTATGCTATTAACTGGTATTATCGCTTTCTTCACGGGACAATTATCATTCTCAAACGGTGTTACATCAATGCCTGGATTACCAGAAGGCATTATCGTTTCAAATCCAATTACTGCTGTATCTGATGTAATTAACTACGGATTATACGGCGTTGTATTCTCATTCTTCCTTGTTACATTATTCGATACAACAGGTACATTACTTGGCGTTGCTCAACAAGGTGGATTTATGAAAGATGGAAAGCTTCCAAAAGCTGGACGAGCTCTTCTATCTGACTCATTCTCAGCAACAATCGGTTCTATGTTCGGAACAACACCATCAACAGCTTACATTGAATCATCTGCTGGTGTTGCAGCTGGTGGTCGTACTGGTTTAACAACTGTTACAGTAGCTGTTTTATTCGCACTAGCAGCATTCTTCGGACCATTAGTAAGTGCCGTTTCTGGTGTATCCGCTATTACTGCACCATCATTAATTATCGTTGGTAGTCTTATGATGGGCTCAGTTCGCCACATCGATTGGGACGCATTTGATGAAGCATTCCCAGCATTCTTAGTAATCTTAAGCATGCCACTTACATCAAGTATCGCAACAGGTATCGCACTTGGATTTATTTCATACCCACTTATGAAAGTGGCAAAAGGTAAGTTCCGTGCTGTTCACCCGCTTGTGTATGTATTTGGAATCTTGTTCGCTTATCAATTGATTTTCTTACCACATTAAAAAAGTAGAGCATCGAAATTCGATGCTCTACTTTTCTTTTATAACAATCATTCAAACTATAACAGTCCCTCCAAAATATGAAGGAGCTTATAACCATTTAATACTTTTCTTCTACCTGTAATTCTTTACTGCACTTTTGAATGAAAACTGATGAAATAATCATTACTATGCCCACACTAAAACCAATAAGTTGATCTAATAACATTTCATCATGAATAAACCAGCGAAGTAAAAATACACCACCAAAAATAAGCATCATGATAAATCCAGTATGTCTAAGCCCTTTATATACATTTTTCATATGTATCACCTCTCCACATACCTTTATCCATATTATACCATAATATAAAAAACGTGTATAACCAACATTCGGTATCGAAACCAATAATAAAAAAGACTGCAGAGAATCCCATCTCCACAGCCTAATCATTATTTTTGCAAAAACGCCTGCAAATCAGCAAACTGTCTCTTTGCATCTTCATAGCCTTGTTCGTATAAATTTTGTAATTTTGCTGTATCTTTTTCCATACGATCTACTTGAAGCGGTACTTCTGGACGAATAACAAATAAATTACCCGCTTGTTCTTCTTTTTCAATGTAGTGAAGTGTTTCATTATACACTTCATAACGATTTAGCATCGTGTTAACAAGATTCGGATATTTTTTATAAGCTTTCGCAGCAATCCACCCAAATCTTGATTTTTTCTTTGCGTAACCGTGATTTCTTGTTAAAATTACGACTGATTTTTTAAATCCATCTTCCTGTGCTTTACGAACTGGAATTGGATCTGAAATCCCGCCATCTAATAATTGTTTACCTCGGTAATTTACTACTGGTGCAATGAAAGGTAATGAACTAGAAGCTTGTAATAAATTTAGTGCATCATCATTCGTTCCTTCTTTTTCAAAATAAACAGACTGTCCTGTTTCACAATCCGTCGTTCCTACAAGAAAACGCTCGGGGCTATTAAAGTATGTTTCAAAATCGAACGGCACATGCTTTTCTGGAATTTCATGAAAAATAAAATCCATATCAAATAGCTGACGTTTTCTCCATAAGTTTTTATACGATAAATATTTCGGATGTGATGCATAATCAATATTTACTGTTTTATTTCTATTTCTTTGTCTGGAAAGATACGACGCTGCATGACAAGCACCAGCTGATACACCGATTACATATGGAAAATATAAATCTTGTTCCATAAAGTATTCTAATATCCCACCCGTATATACACCACGCATACCGCCGCCTTCTAATACTAACCCTGTATTTTCAAGCATGTTACTCTCTCCTCTATATATATTGACCCTTTAATTATTCACTATGTTAAGTATCTGTTTCTATTATATATGAGTTCTTTCAGAAATTATATTTAAAAGACTTGAGAAAACGGAATTTTTTCTTCCAATTATATTTCCAAATGATCGGAAACATCCTTGACGAACCTTTGAATAAAATCTTGTTCTTCTTTCGTATATCTATCTAAAAGTAACAGCCACTTTTCTTCAGCTTGTTTATGCAATTTATCATGAGCTTTATATATTTCATTTCCGCTTTCCGTTAAGCGGAAGAAAATTTCTTTTTGATTGTCTAACATTTGCATCTTCTCAACGAATTTCTTTTGGAACAACTTTGTACAAACTTTAGAGATTGCGCCCTTCGTCATTCCCATTTCTATCGTAATTGCCGTTACATTCATCAGACCATTTTTCCCGATACACTCGATTACATGTAACTCAGATAAAGACATAGCACTTACACCTGTCTCACGAAGAAACTTCTCATTTTGTCCTTTCAAATGTTCTTCTCTTTTATGCAAAAGTGTACGAATGTCCGAAAGTATTTCCATTTGTTTCGTTGTATAATCCAATCTATTCGCCCCCTAAGTTTCCAAAGAAACGATTTAACTATATACCATTTTAAAATTATTTTTTCATATTTACAAGTTAGAAAAACATGTTAAAATAAATTTAGTTTCCAAGGAAACCAAAAAGAAGGAGGTTAACACAATGAAAAAATCCAAACTACATTTCATTTTATATGTTGTCTGTATTAGTGCCTTACTCGGTTCCTTCGCTCAAAATATTTACACACCTATCTTGCCCATGATTCAAGGTTCTTTTCATACTTCTCCTTATCTTGTAAATGTCACAGTTTCACTTTTCACATTCATTCTTGCAATTATGCAGCTCGTATATGGACCTTTCATTGATACAAAAGGAAGAAAACCTGTCCTTATCCCTAGTTTAGTCATTAGTACAATTGGTTCAATCGGATGTGCTTTTTCGGCAAACATTTATTTATTTCTCTTTTTTAGAGCTGTTCAAGCTATAGGAATAGCGGCTATACCTGTAGTTTCAGCAACGATTATCGGCGATTTATTTGAAGGAAAAGAACGAGGAGAAGCAATGAGCCTATACCAAATGTTACTTGCCCTCGCACCTGCGATTGGTCCTCTCATTGGTGGTTATCTCGGCAGTATAAATGGCCACTTATCCGTATTTCTCTTTTTATCTATACTTGGCATTCTCTTATTAATGATAAACATTTCACTACTTCCAGAAACAAAACCAACTGTAAGTAAGCAACCACAATCAAAAAAGAATTACTGGTTTATCTTAAAAAATAAAACTGGATTTTCTATTACTCTTATTGGCTTTATTCAATTTTGTATTTACTTTTGCTTCCTCGTTTTTTTACCGAGCATTTTAACAAATTTATTTCACCTAACTGCAAGTGAAATTGGTCTTATGTTTGTACCGATGTCCCTTTCTATTATGTTAGGAAGTTCTTGCTACAAATTTTTGCAAAAACAATTCACAACAAAGCAAGCTTTATTCACCACTAGTTTCTTCAATATTATATGTGTCACTTTATTCTCTTTCACATATAGCATTAATATCCCATTTATCATTATCGTTACATCATTGTACGGTTTTAGTATGGGACTTTCTATGCCAACTCACACTACTTTATTAACGGAAGAATTCGTACAAGAACGCGCAACTGCTATCGGTATGTACAACTTCATCCGCTATCTTGGTATGGGCACAGGGCCACTTATAGGTGGATTTCTTTTATTTAATCAAAATTACTTTTGGATTTTCTTCATAGGTGCAATTACATTTCTACTTATCATTTTATATGCAATGAAAATGATACATTTTCATGCTTTACAAAAAGCAAAATAGAGCCCCCGAAAGGTCGGCTCTATTTTAAACTCGTTGATCCGCAACAATATGAATATCAATATGCTTCGTCTGTCTCATAATTTCATTCACAATCGAACCTTTTCGAATTTCTTCCCATCGCGTTCTCGCTGATTGCCCAAGTAAAATTTGCGTTACTTGTAATCTTTTTGCAACTTCAATAATAACATCCGCTGGCTTTCTTCCTTTCGCTTCTTCTAATACAAAACTTGCGTCAAATTGATTCGTGAGCGCCTTCCACTCTTCAATTGTCTGCTTTTTTCCAACTGAAAGAGAATCTATATTTTCTCTTTCAACATTTAATACATACAATTCAGCGTTTAACCGATCAGCCATGCGCCAGCCCCGTCGTATTAATTTCTCTGCTGTTGAACTGTACTGTACACAAACGAGAATTTTTTCTTTCACGCCAATTGGTTCTATCACTGTTTGACTAATTTTCTCGTCCATATCGTCAGCGACTTCACGAAGCGATAATTCTCTTAGTGCTCCTAAATTATTAAGCGTAAAGAAATTTTGTAAGCTTTGCTGAATTTTTTCTTCTTTATATATCTTTCCGTCTATTAACCTCTTCCGAAGTACTTCCGGCGTTGCATCGACAAGCTGAATTTCATTTGCTTTTTGTAAAATAAAATCTGGAATTCGTTCTCTTACTTTTACATTCGTAATTTGAGCTACAATATCATGAACACTTTCTAAATGTTGAATATTAAACGCTGACAATACGGATATACCAGCCTCTAACAATTCTTGTACATCCATATAACGCTTCTTATTTTTAGAACTGGGAATATTACTATGTGCAAGTTCATCCACAACAACGACTTGCGGTGCACGCTTTATAATTCCTTCCACATCAAGTTCATAAAACACTTTCCCTTTATACTCTATTTCTTTTAAAGGAACCTTTTCTAAATCAGCAATTGCGTCTTCCGTCTCTTTTCTCCCATGCGTTTCAATTAAACCAATTACAATATCCATACCGTCCTTTTTCATCTCTCTAGCATCCAGTAGCATTTTATAACTTTTCCCTACGCCTGGAGCTGCTCCTACATATAGCTTTAACTGTCCCCGATTTTGCTGACGAATATATTCTAAATATTCCTCTGGTGTTCGCCTTTGAAACGTCGGTTTATAGTCATCCGCATACAAAACACTCACAACCTTTCTTTTGAAACAACGCTACCTCAATCCGTTAGATTGAGGTAGCACTGTTACTATTTCATTAGTTTCTGTAATTCTAAATTTAACTTTAAAACGTTTACGCGGGTCTCTCCAAATAAGCCAAGTGCCGCGCCTTCTGTTTGATCCTTAATCAATTGATTTAACGTTTCTTTCGAAATATTCGTTATTTTAGAGATGCGCTCTACCTGCACGGAAGCTGCCTTCGGACTAATGTCAGGATCAAGCCCTGAACCTGAATTTGTCACTAAATCGATTGGCACTTCTGTAACTGGTACGGTGGGATTTTGTTTCTTCCACTCTTCAATACTTTTCTCTACTCGTTTCTCTAAATCTGGATTAGACGGTGCATAGTTATTTGAACCAGATGCCTCTGCTTTATATTCAATACTAGAAACACGCCCATGAAAATAACGTGGATCTGTGAAATTTTGACCGATTAATTTCGAACCAATCACTTCATTTTTATCATTATATATTAGACTTCCATCCGCATTATCCTTCATGACTGCTTGTGCAATACCAGTAATAATAAGTGGATATACAAGTCCGCACAACACTAAAAATGTAAAAGTAATACGGATGATTGGTGATAGTATACTTTGTTTCTTCGCCATCTTTTTCCCCTCTTCCTTATATGAACAAGCCGACAATTATATCAATTACTTTAATTCCAATGAACGGTACAATCACTCCGCCCAGCCCATAAATAAGTAGGTTTCGGCCAAGTAGTGCATTCGAACTCATCGGTTTATATGCGATACCTTTCATCGCCAATGGAATGAGTAATGGAATAATAACTGCATTAAATATTAATGCTGATAAAATCGCTGACAGTGGTGATGTTAGTTTCATAATGTTCAATGCTTCCATTTGCGGAATCGCAAGTGTAAACATCGCTGGAATGATTGCAAAATATTTTGCGATATCATTTGCAATACTAAACGTCGTTAACGCACCGCGTGTCATTAACAATTGCTTACCGATTCCTACTACCTCAATAATCTTCGTTGGATTCGAATCTAAATCAATCATATTCGCTGCTTCTTTCGCAGCTGTTGTACCACTATTCATCGCTAATCCAACGTCAGCCTGCGCTAATGCCGGCGCATCATTTGTACCATCACCTGTCATCGCTACGAGTTTCCCTTTATCTTGCTCCGCTTTAATAACTGCAATTTTATCCTCTGGTTTGCACTCAGCAACAAACTCATCTACTCCTGCTTCTTTTGCAATGGTTGCTGCTGTTAATGGGTTATCCCCTGTACACATAACCGTTTTAATCCCCATTTGACGCAACTGTTCAAAACGTTCACGCATACCAGGTTTTACTGTATCTTTTAAATAGATTAAACCGTAAATACGATTATCTACTGCAACTACAAGTGGTGTTCCGCCCTCTTTTGAAATGAAATCTGCTTTTTGATTTACATCTTTCGGAATTGTTCCACCTTGTGACTGAACCCATTCAATCACGCTACCGACAGCACCTTTTCTCACTTTCGTTCCATCCTGTAAATCAACACCACTCATTCTCGTTTCTGCTTTAAATGGAACAAACTCACCTTGTTCTGCAAGTTCTCTATTATATGATATAGATTTCGCTTGCACATACTCGATAACTGATCGACCTTCTGGTGTTTCATCTAAAACTGAGCTAATCGCAGCCCACTTTCCAACTTGCTCAATCGTTTCATTTCCTACAGGTAATAATGTATGAGCCATTCTGTTCCCGAAAGTAATCGTACCCGTTTTATCTAAAATAATTGTATTAATATCGCCAGCAGCTTCTACTGCTTTACCCGACATCGCTAACACATTAAACTTTGTCACGCGGTCCATCCCGGCAATACCAATCGCTGATAATAATCCACCAATTGTCGTTGGAATTAAACAAACTAACAATGCTACAAGTACAGCTGTATCAATTTGAAACCCTAAATAATTTGTGAAAATCGGCAGCGTCACAACAACGATTAAGAAAATAAGCGTTAAACTCGTTAATACTGTATTTAAAGCAATTTCATTCGGCGTTTTTTGACGCGCAGCTCCTTCTACTAACGAAATCATTTTATCAATAAATGATTCACCAGGATTACTCGTAATGACAATCGTAATCTCATCACTTACAACCATCGTACCGCCTGTCACGGAACAAAAATCACCGCCTGCTTCTTTTATTACAGGAGCTGATTCCCCTGTAATCGCAGATTCATCAACAGATGCTAACCCTTTTATTACTTCTCCATCACTTGGAATCATTTCTCCTTGTTTTACAATAACAACGTCACCTTTTCTTAGATCAGTTGCTGAAACTTGGACGATGTCTCCATTTTCTTTTACAACATTTGCAAACACATCTTTCTTCGATTGTTTTAAAGAATCAGCTTGCGCTTTCCCCCGTCCTTCCGCTAATGCTTCTGCAAAGTTAGCAAATAAAACTGTAAATAATAGAATGAGGGAAACTGTTATATTAAACCATCCTGGTACACTACTAGAACGACTTGGAAGAAACGATAAAATGAACGTAATGATAAATCCAATCTCCACAACGAACACAATCGGATTTTTTATCATAACTTTCGGATTCAATTTCGCAAAGGATTGTTTCATCGCATGTTTCACGATATCACGATCCATCGTTTTCGCTTGTCTAACCTCATCTTCTACTGCATGTATGTGTGACTCATTTACTCTTTTTTCTTTTACTACTACCGGTCTCATCATTTACCCTCCATTACTTCAATGTAAGAAATTCTGCAATTGGGCCGAGTACTAACATCGGGAAGAATGTTAATGCACCGACAATTACAATTGTTCCGATGAAAATGCCGCCAAATAAACTATTATCCGTACGGAACGTTCCGACTGTTTCTGGCACAACCGTCTTCTCTTTCAATGAAGCTGCAACAGCTAGCATCGTAATTAAACTAAAATAGCGTCCTAAAAACATAACTAAACCAGTTGTAATATTCCAAAACGGTGTATTATCTGCTAACCCTTCAAATCCAGATCCGTTATTCGCAGCTGATGACGTATACTCATAAACAACTTGTGTTAAACCGTGGAAGCCCGAGTTAGAAATCGCTTCTGTTCCTAAATGTGTAGAAAGAGCCAATGCCGAAAATCCTAAAATAAGCAGTGGATGAAATAGTATCGTTACCGCAATTAATTTCATTTCCTTCCCTTCAATTTTCTTACCTAAAAACTCCGGTGTCCGTCCAACCATCAATCCAGATATAAAAACTGCAATAATCGCATACATAATAATGTTCACAAAGCCTGCTCCAACGCCGCCGTATACTGTGTTTAACATCATATTTACGAGTGGTACTAACCCGCCAATTGGTGTTAACGTATCATGCATCGTATTCACCGCTCCGGTTTCAGCAGCTGTCGTTACTGTTGCGTATAGTGAAGAAAATACTGTTCCGAACCTTACTTCTTTTCCTTCTGAACTTCCTTGTACATGTTCGATACCCATTCCATTTAAAGCTGGATTTCCATGTAATTCAGATGTCGTAATCGTTATAAACCCTAGTAAAAAGACCATGAATAGTGAAACGAAAAGGATGCGACCTTGCTTTTTATTGCCCACCATTCGTCCATACGTAAATGGAAGTGCTGTTGGCAATAACATCATAAGCATCATTTGCAAAATATTACTCATTTGTCCTGGATTTTCGAAAGGATGTGTAGAGTTTGCTCCGAAAAATCCACCGCCGTTATTTCCAAGTTCCTTAATAGAAACGAATGATGCAACTGGCCCGCGTAATATGCTTTGCTTTGCCCCATCAATTGTTTGTGCTGTAACGGCACCGTCTAACGTTTGTGGTACGCCAAGTGCAACAAAGACTAGTGCCGCCATAAATGCGATAGGAAGAAATACTCTCGTTAATGCTCTCGTAAAATCAACGAAAAAGTTACCGAGTTCTTTTCCAGCAAGCCCTCTTATAAATGCCATAACGAGCGCTAAAGTCGTTGCCGGTGCTGCAAACATTAAGAATGTAATTCCGATTAATTGTGATAAATAAGATAAACCATTTTCACCGCTATAATGCTGTAAGTTCGTATCAGCCATAAAACTAATTGCTGTATTAAAAGCGAGCGTAGGCTCCATTCCTTCAATGTGTGCTGGATTTAATGGCAATACTCCTTGTAGTCTGAAAATGAAATATACGACAACAATCATAAATCCATTTAATAAAACTAATGATAATGCGTACTGTTTCCACGTTTGATTATATTCTTTTACACCCGTAATTTTAAAAATAAGTTTTTCAAAAGGCCCGAATACTTTATCCAGCTTTTTACTCCCTTGAAAGGCTTTCTCTAAATAAATTCCCGTTGGCTTTGCCACAAGAATAAACAATAGCATTGTAATAACGACTGCAACCCAGATCATAATGAATGACTCCCCCTAATTAAAACTTTTCCGGATTTAATAATGCATACACTAAGTACACCGTAATTGCTGCAACAATAATTGATAAGGCAATCATCATGATTGCTTCCCTTCTTTCACAACTTTATCTGACCAACTTGCAAGACTTGCCATCGATGCGACTAACACAACAAAAATTCCGATCATTACAACATCTAACATAGCTACCCTCTCACCTTTCTGTAAAAATTTACCATTAAAATATTAAAAAAGAACACTGAGCTCTACTCAGTGTTCAAAAATGAACAACAAAAAGTAAACCTCCTCTCTAAACGCTTACGAGGTTAGCTGTCGGATTCGGGCCTAAAGAGTAGCCCTACTTTCAAAACTGAAAGATTCACCCCAAGTGACAATGCACAAAATTGGTTCCCCCGCTCCATTTCTGGAACTCAGCGATTTTAGGTTTTTTTGGAAATTTTATGAATGATTTATGAGAGTAAATATACTCCTCTATTTTTCACTTGTAAAGAGCTAAATTACTGAAAATAAGAAAATATCCATCTATTTAAACGCTTACATTGAGTGTTATTAATATTTTTTCATCTGTTTTCTCATCTTTTCTTTCTTTTTCACATAAATGATCTTTTAAATACGAAATAAAAAGAGCGAATGACATGAAGTGCATAGCTTGTTGCACTTAGCATTCGCTCTTTTTTCATTCACTATTTATTCTCCTCGTAAAAAAGCACGTAAATTTCTCCCGCGAATATAAACTTGTGACAATTCTGCATGTAGCTGCTCATATTCGATAACATCTGTTTTTAAATATAAAGCGTCTTTTGATGGCAATATGATATAGGGCCTTGGAAAAATAGGATCAAGTACGACCAATTCTTGAACTCGCTCTACCGATACCGCCCAACGATTCGCTATATCTCCTAGTAACAACACCTTCATCTTCTTCTCCCCCGCCCTATTCAAAAAATAAAAAAGAAATATTATCACAATTCGTAAACACGACAAATGTAGCTCCAATTGTTTCATAGAGCCTCGCTGGATACCGTTTATTCCTTGTAACAACAGTAATAGGCGCTTGAAAAGAAAAGCGAATGTGTTCTGTAAAGAAGCTAACGATTGGAAGCTCATCCCCTAGTAAAATCACCTTCTTAATACACTCATAAATACTAGTAAAATCCTGCTCCTTACTACAACTATACGTCCAATCAAATCCACAATTCCTCACTTCAGCCGCTATCTCTTCATTTGCTGTAAAAATAATTAACTCATGTTGAAAGGCTACTAAATCTATTAAACTATTTATCTTGCTTTCTTCTCCAACACAAATAAGTGTTAGTTCCATGTACCTCATCCTCCTTAGCATAAAAGAATTCAAACATAGATTGATATTCCCCTATACTAATCAGATCGATGAAGTGATGTATCCATCATGGCACCGTCCTCTCTCAAGACGCTTACGAAGTTAGCTGTCGGATTCGGACTTTGAGAGTAGCCCTACTTTCAAAATTGAAAGATTCACCCCTAGTGACACTGCACAAATTGGTTCCTCCGCTCCATATAATTGGACTCAGCGTATTACAAAAAATATATTCTGGCTGATATATTACTCCTGTATTTGGAAAAAGTAAACAGAAAAAAAGTCAGTTATACAACTGACTTTTTTTCTACTTATACATGTGATTTATTTAATTTATACGCAAAATGATTCGTCGGTCCATGACCACTTCCAATATGCAGCGGCTCTTCAATTGCTATACTAATAAATTGTTTTGCTTCTTGAACTGCCTCTTCAATTGAGTATCCTTTCGCAAGTCCTGCTGTAACCGCTGAAGCAAATGTACAACCGCTTCCATGCGTTTGCTTTGAAGGAATTCGTTCACTTCTAAATTCAATAAACTTTTCTCCATCAAAAAGTAAATCAATTACTTCATTACCTTGATATTCTGCATGTCCGCCCTTCATAAGTACATATTTCGCACCTAATTCATGCAGTACTTTTGCAGCCTCTTTACTATCTTCAACGTTATGGATTTCCAACCCAGTTAACACTTCTGCCTCAGGAACATTCGGCGTTACAACTGTTGCTACTGGTAATAAATATTCTTTTAATGCTTGTACTGCTTCTTGTTGTAATAATGATGCACCGCCTTTAGCAATCATAACAGGATCTAGTACAATATTATTCCAGCCAAATTTATTAATATGTTCTGCTACAATTTGAATAATTTCGCTGCTAAATAACATTCCTAATTTCACAGCATCTGGTGTTAAATCCGTACCAATTGAATTCAACTGTTCCGTAATACCTTCTAATGGAACTGGATATACCCCTTGAACGCCAAGCGTATTTTGAGCAGTAATTGCCGTAATAGCCGTCATCCCATACACACCAAACTCTTGGAATGTTTTTAAATCTGCTTGAATGCCGGCACCGCCGCCACTATCAGATCCTGCAATTGTTAAAGCTTTATTTACTTTCATCCCACTCATCCTTTTCTATCCAAAATAGCGATGATAAATCGTCTTTGCTTCGCTTATATCTTTCGTTCCATGTACAAGTACACGACCATCTTTAAAAGCAACTAATCTCTTTTCTTCCACAGAAAATGATAATAAATATGGATTTACATTTAAATCATGCACACGATCATTCAGCAGCTCTTTATATCGTTCAAAATCTATTTCCTCTTTATGAGGTGGTCTAATTTGAACTGTATTTCTCCCGCATAACACTGCTGTTTTCGATGTATTATCTTTATTTAAATACGGATACAAGGCATTCTCTCCGCACGAAGGACAATTGTGCTTACGAAGCTTTTGCACATTCATACATGAATATTCATTCTTCCATACATCAAACGATACAAGTCCATCTCGAAGCGATTCGTAATCTTCTACTAACAGTTTAAGAGCTTCCGTTACTTGATGAGAAACGACGAGAGATACAGCAGGTGATATAATCCCCGCTGTATCACATGTCGCCCCGCCAAGCGGAATCGATTGTAATAAACAAGATAAACATGGCGTTTTACTAGGAAGAATTGTGTAAGAAAGGCCGTAACTCCCTACACATGCTCCGTAAATCCATGGAATAGAATATTTTTGCGCTATATCATTCACAATGAAACGCGTTTCGAAATTATCAGTTGCATCAATCATTACATTAACGTTTGTAACAAGCTCTTCTAATTCCTCAGCTGTTACATCTTGAACGAGCGCTTCTACTCTTACTTCACTATTAATCTCTTCTAGACGCTTCTTCGCTGCTACAGCTTTCGGAAGATTATTTTTCACATCACTCTCTGCATACAATTGCTGCCTTTGTAAATTACTCCAATCGACATAATCTCGATCAACAATCGTTACTGTACCAACACCAGCTCTTACAAACATTTCTGCATTTGCACTACCTAATGCACCTGCGCCGATAATAAGCACATGCTTTTCCCTTATCTTTTGCTGTCCTTCTTCTCCAATTGGAGAAAATAGTTCTTGGCGAGAATATCGATTATTCAACTACGCTCATTCCTTCTAAAGGACTACTTGCCGTTGCACAACGCTTACGTGCAATACGACCTGCTTCAAATCCTAAACGGCCTGCCTCAATACTTAATTTCATTGCTTGTGCCATTTTAATAGGATCTTTTGCTCCTGATACAGCTGTGTTTAATAACACGCCATCTGCTCCTAATTCCATCGCAAATGCCGCATCAGCCGGGCTACCGATACCAGCATCAACGATAACTGGTACTGTCGCTTGTTCAATAATGAAGCTCAAATTCAATGGATTTACAATACCAAGTCCTGATCCAATTGGAGATGCTCCTGGCATAATCGCATGCACGCCAAGTTCTTGTAATTTACGTGCTAATACAACATCATCAGATGTGTACGGAAGTACGATAAATCCTTCTTCTAGTAACATTTCAGATGCCTTTAACGTCTCTACCGGATCAGGTAATAACGTTCTATCATCACCAATAACTTCTACCTTTATCATGTCGCAAAGCCCTGAAGCTTTTGATAATTTTGCAATACGAACAGCTTCTTCAGCATTTTTTGCTCCGGCTGTATTCGGTAATAACGTATATTTTTTCACATCAAGTTTCTCTAATAAATTAGGCTGCTTTGCATCAAATATATCCATACGACGTACTGCGAACGTTAAAACTTCAGCCTCAGATACATCAATTGCCTTTTGCTGCACATCAAAATCAGGGAATTTTCCTGTTCCTAATAAAAGTCTAGAATGAAATGAAAATGGTCCAATGTTTAACATAATCAACCGCCTCCTACGAAAGTTACAATCTCAATTTGGTCTCCATCAAAAACAGATGTATCTGTATGATCATCTTTTTGTAAAATATCTTTATTACGCTCTACTACAACAATTCTGTTATCTAACTCTAAATGTGTAAGTAACTCAGCTACTGTTTTCACACTCTCTGGCACTTCAATTTGATTACCATTAATTTTTAAATTCAAACTTCCATCCCCTTTCTAAACTGTTTTAGAAAGCAATGAATCTAGCAAGTGAGTCTCCTGCTTTCCCTCTATTAAATCAGCCATATATTGACCAGAAACAGGACTTAATAAAATGCCGTTTCGATAATGGCCTGTGCAAGCATATAAACCTTTTATTTCTTCATGCTCTCCCATATAAGGAGCTTCATGATTCGACTGTGGTCTTAATCCTGCCCATGCACTTTCCCATTCAGCTTCTTTTAAAGCAGGCAATATTGTATACGCGCGCTCTAATATAGAAGTAATACTTTCTGGTTGCACAGTTTTATTGAACGTACGAGGCTTCATCGTTGCTCCAATTACGTAACGTCCGCCGCGCTTTGGTGCAATGTAAAATCTTTCTTGGAAAATAGGCGCCTTTAAAAGTGGTTTTCTACTTCTTACCGCTACTACTTCTCCTTTAACCGGATATGTACCCCATTCGCGGTGAAAATAACCTAGTAACTTCGTGCTCCATGAGCCACCTGCAATAACAACTTTCTCGCAAGTGATCATACCTTCGCTTGTCACAATTCCAGTCACTTTATTATTTTCAATACGAATATCAAACACTTCTGTCTGTTCATATATATCAGCGCCCGAAAATGATGCGGAATGTGCGAATGCTTTCGTAAGCTCTGGTGCAATAACATGACCATCTTTTGGATAATATACAGCCCCTATAATTGACTCAGATAGATACGGCTCTTTCTCTCGCAAACGATCTCCCGCCAGAAAGTAAGAATCTTCACCGGTTTTCTGCTGCCAATCCATAATGTGAAGAATTCTTTCCTTCTCCTCTTCATTTTGAGCAATGCGATAAATGCCTTTCTCTTCATACCCAATATCGATGCCTGTTTTTTCACGTAAAACTTCTGCAAGTTGTGGAAATATAGCACGGCTTTCTCTAGCAAGTTCAAATAGCGGGTCATATTCATCCCATTCTGCCTGCACCCCAAGTAAACCAGCGGCTGCTTTCGAGGCTTCAGATGCAATCTGTTGCTTCTCTACAATCGCTACTTTATGTCCTCTTTCTGCTAGAAAATGTGCAACTGAACTACCAATTACACCACCGCCAATTATCGCTACATCATACTTCTTACACATGTTTTTCCGCCCACTTTCTTATTGATTCCTTATAAGACTTCGCTTTGCTATACGGGTTACTACTACTTATAATCCCAGACATAACAGCAATACCACTGACGCCGTTAGTAAGAACATCTCCAGTGTTTTCCGGAGTGATTCCTCCAATTGCTGTAATCGGTATGGATAAACACTTTGCAATGTCTGAAATTTCTTCAAGCCCTCTCGCTGGCACACCTTTTTTACAATCTGTCGGAAATACATGACCATAGACGAGTGAATCCGCGCCATTCTTAAATGCATCAATCGCCTCTTCTAAAGAATGTACAGAATAACCGACATGCAAATAAGAAAACTTTTCTTTCACTGACCTTACATCTGCGCTTCGATATCCTAGCTGCACGTGCGGAATGTTTAATAAAATAGCAATATCAATTCGATCATTTATCACTATTTTTGATGCTGGAAAGCCTTTCTTCAAAAGACTTTCCACACCTTCATACAATTCCTTCGTGCTTTTCTCACGCTCACGAATATGCAAATAATCAATTTCACTTTCAATTTGCATCGCTACATTCACTAACTCTTCGAATGACATGTGACCATTTGAGATTACATGAAGCTCATTTTTCATATTCATTCGCCTACTTTAAAATGTTTTCGAATAACTCATCTGCCGGAACGATTTCTTTCGTCATTCCTTTATCTTTCAACCATTTATTTTGTTTCTCCCATGACTCTTTTGAATCTGATAAAAATGGTTCATCCTTCGTTTCCATTTTCTCTAATAAAATTTTCATACTTTCTTTTTCAACTTCTGGTACAAGTGGGAAGTTTTCTTTTTCCTGATGATTTAATAAAATATTTAATGCTTCATCTGGATTTTTCTTCATGAAATCATAACCTTTTTTCGTACCACGTAAGAAAGCTTGCAACGCTTCTTTATCTTTTTTCAACGTTTTATCACCTGTTACAAATACGAGCTCATGATAATTCGGTACACCGTAATCTGCTGGATTAAAGTATGCTGGTTCATGACCTTCATGACGCATAACAGGTACTTCATGGTTAATGTATGCCCCTGTTACCGCATCCACTTTTTTTGTAATTAATGCTGGTACTAAATCAAAACCAACATCGACTACTTTCACTGTATCTGGATTACCACCAGCTTCTTTTACCATCGTTTTTAAATACATCTCACTTAAAGGTGTTCCAGAATATCCAACTGTTTTACCCTCTAAATCTTTTGGCGATTGAATGCCTACAGACTTCAGCGATACAACATGATTTAATGGTGAACGTACAACAGCCCCAATTGATTTCACTGGAATTTGTTCATTTGCTTTTGCCATGACAACATCTGGCTGATAATATAAGCCCACTGTTACTTTTCCTGCAGCTGCTAACGTTAATGGGTCAGTCGGATTAGAAGGGAATTTAATATTTACCTTTACTCCTTCTTCTTTAAAGTAACCTTTTTCAATTGCCGCATAAATAAAGCTATGTACCGCATTTGGGTACCAATCAAGCATGACCGTTATTTCTTTCTCTTTTTTACTTTTTTCTGATGCTGAATTACTCGAACATCCAGCAATCATTGCAACTAATAATGTAAACACAAAGATGCGCTTTAAAAATTTCATGAATGCTTCCTCCAACTAATGAATTTTTTTTCTACTAACGAAATAAGTATGACGAAGAGAATAGCTAATAATGATAACAATACAATGGGTGCAAATACACCTGCCCCGTCTAACTGCGTCATCATTCTCTTACTGAAATATCCTAGCCCCGCTTGTGCACCGAGCCATTCACCAATTGCCGCCCCAATTACACTAAGCGGTACTGCAATTTTTAAAGCTGAGAAAAAATAAGGAAGAGCAGACGGCAATTTTAATTTAAGAAAAACATCTTTTTTCGTTGCCCCATACGTAACTAAAAGCTCTTCCCATTCTTTTTTCGTACTGCGCAGTCCATCATACGTATTAACCGCAATTGGGAAAAACGTAATTAAAACCGTAACAACAACCTTACTCCAAATCGTATATCCAAACCATAAAACAAATAGCGGAGCAAGCGCTGTAATAGGAATCGTTTGCGAGGCAACTAATAATGGATAAAATGCTCTCTCCATCCATGTACTCGCATTCATTAACATCGCTAGCCCTACCCCAAGTACGATAGAAATAGCCACCCCTATTAAAACGACATATAATGTTGCTGGCAAATGAACTGTAAATAATATGTCTTTTAGTTTCCATATCTTCATTACAATCGCAGACGGTGACGGTAAAATGTACATTTCATCTACAATTCTTGCGCCTACTTCCCAAAGAGCAAGTAAAATACTAGAAAGTGTAAGAGCAGGTAATAGCTCCTTCAACCGGTTCATCATACGAGTACCTGCCTTTGCAACATACTAAGAAGCTCATCTTTCAGCGCTAATACTTCTGGTTTATATAAATCTTTTCTTGTCCGATTATGATCAAGCGGTACAATCCTCTCGGTTAAAGTAGTTATCGGTTGCTGCTCTACTACTAAAATTCGATTAGAAAGAAACAATGCTTCTTCCACATCATGAGTGATAAATAAAATTGTTTTTTCCCACTCTTTCCATTGTTCAAACAACCATTCTTGCAAAGAGGCCTTCGTTAAAGCATCCAACGCACTAAACGGTTCATCTAACAGCAATATCTCCCCACCTGTTAATAAAGTTCGAATAAAGGATACACGTTGTCTCATACCACCAGATAAATCTTTCGGATATTTTGTCTCATACCCTTGTAAGCCAAATTTATGCAATAGTTCCTTCGCCTTTATTTGTGCTTCTTTCTTCTGTACACCTTGGCACTCTAACGGCAGGGCAGCATTCTCAATAATCGTTCTCCACGGCAAGAGCATATCTTTTTGGGGCATATATCCTACAGGATGGCTCTTTGTCTCTGTCAGCTCTATCTGTCCCGTACTTGCTTCTTCTAAACCCGTAATAAGGCGAAATAAAGTACTTTTCCCGCATCCACTCGGTCCGATAATGCTTACAAACTCTTTATCTTGTATAGAAGCATTTAATTCATTAATGATTGGCTTCTCATCATAATGAAAAGAAACATTATGAAACTGTAGTATGTTCTTGCTCCTCAAATCCCCACATCTCCTTACGGTAGGACATATCCCAGAATAAATATTCAAATCGACTGGAATATAGGAAAATCTCCTCTAATCGATCTAGCTCTTTTTCAGACTTTCCAACTGCCATTTCATTTAATAAATCGATTAACCAAACACAAAGGTTGCCATATTCTTCAGAGCTATAGCCTTGAATCCACTCACCAAAGAACTCATGATCTCTTGCTCCAGGAATATCATTTAAACGCTTTCCAATCTCCCAGTAGCTCCACATACATGGAAGAAGTGCTGCTATTAATTCCGCAAGTGTGCCATTTTGAGATACAGACATCATGTAATTTGTATAAGCTAAATTTTTAGCAGATGGCTTTGCAGACTCTATCTCCTCTATAGAAATTCCAAGTCTTTTTGCATACTGTTTATGAATGGTCATTTCTCCATTTAATATCCCATCAATTTGTTCAGCAAATTTCCCCATAACTTGTGGATTTGTTGCCTTTACAACACCGATCGCATATAACTTTGCATAATCTAACAAGTATAAATAATCTTGAATAATATAATACTGAAACTTATCTTTTTCTAACGTACCATCCCCCATACCTACAACAAATGGATGATTATGACTCATCTCCCAAACTGGTTGTACAGTTTCTAATAATCTATCGCAAAATTTCATTTCTCTATCCCCTTTCAATTTATATATCTAAATAAAAAACCACTTCTAAATAAGAAGTGGTTACAGCAAATAAAATTATAATTTATTCGTTGCTCCACTTCCCTTCGCTAGTATTACCTAGATCAGGTCTGTAAGGGTTAAGGATTATTCCTCTCTCAGCACAACAAGCACCCCTAGTGGTTTCAATATGAAATTTTCAAATAAAAAAGCCCCGTTTCTATACGCAAAGAAACGGGGACTCATTGTTAGTGTCCGAATTGCTTCCCTACGCTAGCATAATCTAGATCAGGTAATAAAAAGGATCAAAGACTTAAGGCCTTACTCTCAGCTGGCAACACCAGCTCTCCTAGCAAACTATAAAATTATCACTGTCAGTATAACATCGTAATAAGACATCATCAACTGTTTTAATTTTCTCAATTGTCAACAAAATAACAAAACCATATAATACTTATATTCTATCTTAGAAATTATTATCCTAATGAATTGGATAATAAGGAATCATTATCCTCAAAAAATTTATTTTTATATTGATTTCATATTACATTTATGTGAATACACCCACTATATTATATCTTTATACTATAATAAAATTACAACTATACAACTAGAGGAGGTCTCTATTATATGAATATGAAAGCTACTGCTTTAACAGCAACTACTGTCGCAATTGCTTCTTTACTTCCTTCTATGGGAGAAACAAATGTACAAACAGCCAACGCTGAACAATTATCTAATGTGAAAACTGGATATGTCAAAGTCGATCAAGTAGCCTTACATACAAAAGATAACGCAAATAGCTCATCAATTGATACAATTCGCTTTAATACGAAAGTGAATATACTTGAAACAACTAATGGCTGGTATAAAGTATCTGTTAATAATAAAGTAGGTTACGTACAAAAAGATTCTATTCTACTAAAAAACAAACTTCAATCTAATAATCAATATATCGTCAATGCCAATGCATTAAACGTTCGTTCTGAACCTAATTTAGAATCTTCAATTTTAGATGTATTACCAAATGGAAAATTCGTTACTATTCAAGAAGAACAAGGTGAATGGTATAAAATTTTACATAATGGCAAAACAGGTTACGTACAAAAGGCATTCGTATCTAATGGTTCACAGCCTTTAGTAAAAGGCATCACAGTTCAAAATAATGCGAAATACACAGTTGCAACACCTAAACTTAATGTACGTAGCAACGCTAGTACAAGTAGTGCACTACTTGGTTCATTACAAAATGGTACACAATTACAAGTAGTGGAAACTGTAGGAACTTGGTATAAAATTCGTTTTGGCACAGGATACGGATATGTGGCAAAGCATTATGTAGTGCAAAATCAATCACAAGCTCAAACGGCTCAACCTACTTCCATTCCAGCCGTTTTCAAATTCCCTACTCAAGGAAAAATTAGCTCAACCTTTGATATGCGCTGGGAACAAATGCATTATGGTATAGATATCGCAGCTCAGGGTAATGTCTCTATCCAGGCGGCGGCTGCAGGTAAAGTCGTGAAATCATATTATTCAGCTAGCTATGGCAATGTTGTGTTCATCGCCCATCAAATAAACGGGAAATTATATACAACAGTCTATGCTCACATGAAAGATCGCACTGTACAAGCTGGTGATCAAGTACAAGCTGGACAATTAGTAGGTCATATGGGCAACACAGGTCATTCATACGGGCAACATCTTCATTTTGAATTGCACAATGGAGAATGGAATTTTGAAAAAACAAATGCAGTAAACCCACTGCCATATTTAGTTAGGTAAATTGTATGCCACGCAATATACCTCTCTTAATTGAATACTTAGCCTTTTTAGGCTTAATCTGTTGCTTAGTAATTTATAATACAAATACTGTATTTTTATCTATTATCATTGCTTTTGTTGCTTTAGAAATTATGATGGAAGCTTTTCAAGTTCAACTAAAACAAAAAATTGCCCATATTTATAATGCCATCTTTCTATTAAGTGCTTTAATAACAAATATTATTAGTAATGGTTTTTATCTATCTACCGTATTTCCCGTATTTTTTATGGCTGTTTTATTATTCATAGCTAGATACATTCATGTCCCTAATAACAAAAAACACGAACAAGAAGCTTAGAAAGAGGAGACACTGTGTACCAATCTTTCAAAGATAATCCGATAAAATATATATTGAATTTCTATAAAAAAACAAATACTTTTTTTGGTATACAAGGAAGCTATACGGCACAATTTCTCCTTTATGGAATGTTATTTCTCGTCTTAATTACATTCTCCTTGCTTTACTAATAACAAAAGGATCTCACAATTGAGATCCTTTTTAATTTATATAGAAAATGCTCTTTACCCGCAAGCATATTTTTCATAAATAAAGCTAAGGTTATATTTTTTCTCTAAGCTCATTCTTTGTTCATCATCACACCAATAGAACAAAATATCATGAATCGTTGCATAACGCTTATTTTTAAGAAACAGTTTAAAGAAAGATGGTAAACAGTCATGTAATTGTATAAATATATAATTGCGTAATATTTCTTCTTTATATTTAATGCCCTTACAAATATACAATAATTCTTCACAATAATATGCATGTTGTGGAACTTGGATCATTTCGAAAAATGGCACATATGATAATAACTTTCCAATAAAATGATCATATCGATCCATTATCCCTATCGTCATATGCTCCATCATATCTTTCATTACATATAAATAATCATCTACATGAGTAGTCTTGAGTGGGTCTAATCGATCTGAAATTTGAGAAAGTACAGCCCTTTGGCAAGCTAACACCGCTTGACTAGGTCCATAATATGATAGAAAGTCTGTACACTTACGATACTTTCGTAATAAATCATATGTATATAAGTCATAAACAAAAGTATTACAATACATCGCTAAACTCATCATATCACTATTTAATTGCTCTTTTGATAGTGACTTAGCTCTCTTACACATATAAAAAAATGTAAATTCTAATACTTCTTTATGGGATAATAAATGTTTACAGTCTGTTATACATTTCTCATTAAATTTAACTCTATCCCAAATTTCTACATCTCCATCAGTTAATTCACCAATACGATATTTAATTATTAAATAGTTTAAAGCAACCGCCTGCGTCAAAAGGTCCCACGTTTCATATTCCAATGAAGTATGAACAAACTCAGCTAGCCCTTGAGTTACCATAAAAGTATTCGCTTCTTCATACCAACCAATTTCTTGGCATAAGCGAAGAATACGTACTAAAGTTGGAATTTCGTCTTTATGAAATTGCGGTAAATTTTTTGCTTTATTCATTCCATATACGATAAATGCCGCTAAATTTTCTTCTTTATAAAATTCTTTTTCTTTCCACACTAATATAGTTCGTTCTTTCCCTTCACCTTTTGGATGACAAGGTACAAGCAAAGAAAATAATTCAGCGAAATTATTTGGCTCTATATATGTATCTGTAACCAAATTCCAATTTGGATCGCGCTGTACAGCCTTCATATAATTCCCCTTCCCTTTTATCTACATAGGAAATATTAATCCATTATCACATCATTAACAATAAATATTGTTATATTCGAAATCAATCATAATACTTATATCTATCAGTATATCATTTTTTCTCTTATTTATAATTAGGAATGACAAATTTAAATAAACTGTCGAAATTACTAACTGTATACTTATTATATAATGGCTCAGATACATCATGCTAACATATTAGCTTAACCCTATATACTAGAATAATGTATCTGATTTTTATACGTAACGTATTACACTAATTAAAGTCTCACTTCATTCCGTATGCTCTGATATTTCACTTAAAGCAAATCCCGCTTGCTCATCTGCCGATTCTTTTATAGCTAAATCTCCTAGTGCTAACATCCCAACGAGTTGACCACTCTCAACTACTGGCAATCGTCTAATTTGATACTGCGCCATTAACTCTGTAGCCTTTTCAATAGGATCATCTGGAGAAACTGAAACAATGTTTGTTGTCATTACATTTGTAATTTTATTAGATCCAGGATGTTTTTCAGCAATCCCTCGAACAACTAAATCCCGGTCCGTAACAAGACCAACAACTTGTTCATTTTCAACAACCGGAATCAATCCAATCGATTCTTCTTTCATCTTTACAGCAGCTTCATATACATTGTCTAACGGTGTACACTGTACAATATGAGTGCTCATCAAGTCTCTCACTCGTGTCATTTGTATCTCCTCCTTTTTATACATACCATAGCTTTTCCTAAATCCCTTTATTTATTTCAGGAAAATCAGTTGATAAAGGAGAATGAACGCACAATAAAAAAGAGTCAGCATATTGCTGACTCTTTTTTTTATGACCCGTACGGGATTCGAACCCGTGTTACCGCCGTGAAAGGGCGGTGTCTTAACCACTTGACCAACGGGCCATGGCTCCGCAGGTAGGACTCGAACCTACGACCGATCGGTTAACAGCCGATAGCTCTACCACTGAGCTACTGCGGAA
>NZ_JAQFUY010000021.1:0-79709 GCF_027716745.1 Bacillus cereus group sp. Bc010 | reverse complement strand
TATAGCCCTCCCCATTGAACGAGAATCGTTTTAATAAGTGCGATGACGAAAGCGGAAAATACACCAAATAAAATAACAGAACCAGCTAATTTAAACATGTTACCACCAACGCCGAGTACAAAACCTTCTGTGCGGTGTTCGATACATGCGGCAATAACGGAGTTACCAAATCCAGTGACAGGTACAGCTGTGCCTGCTCCGGCAAATTGACCAAACCGATCGTATATACCAAATCCAGTTAATAACATGGAGATGAAAATAAGAGTTGCGACTGTTGGATTCCCTGCTGAGCGTTCAGTGAAATCGAAATACGTAATATAAAAAGTAGAAATGAGTTGCCCAATTAGGCAAATGAAACCACCAACGAAAAAGGCTTTTATACAGTTTTTTAAGACAGGACGCTTCGGTTCGCGTTCTTGCTCGAATTTTTTATATTCCTGTTGCACAGGGGTTAAGTTTTTATCTTTACTAGACATTGCAAACCTTCCTTTTCTTTTAAAAAGCGTTAAGTGTTAGACTCCATTTTTTTACCAATGAATTTTAATTGTTTATTAATTTCATCTTTAGATATTTTCTTTTCCTTAATTTTTCTTTCAAGCTTTTCAAGTAACATAAAGATTTTTTTATCTGTACTTACACGAACATCGAAAGTGGGGTGCTCATCACTTAGCTGCTTTTGGAGCTTCTTACGGAGAGGTTTTAATCCAAATCTTTCGTGATGCTCAGGTGTAACTGCTATGTAGAGATCTAAATTTGAATTTACTGCTGTACTTTTTATAATTTCATCCATAGTGAGAGCTCTTTTCTTGGCTCCTTGTGATATAGATTGATTAAAGGATTCCATACTCGTTTTTGTTAACTTTGGACCTTTCTCTTTCTCCGTTCGTTTTGCTTCTTCTTTCACTTTTTTATCTAAAGGACTATTATCACATCCGGTAAAAGAGCTAAATAGAAGGGCAAATAATACGGTTATGAGTCCGAGTTTTTGCATATTTATCATTCCATTTCTATTGCAATATGTAATGTGATAGAAAAAGGATGACTGCATATCACCCTTTTTCTATTTCACAGCAAGACTGATTCGTTATTGCTGTGAGTATTGTGGTTCTTCTTGTTTGACTTCTTCAACACGTGGGTTTAAAGAATCGATAATTGTTTGTGTTTGCTGCGCAGCTGTTTGGAAAAGTTGCTTAGCTTGTTGGTTATCCGTATCAAGAGCGAATCCCTCTAAGCTAGCTTGTGCACTTTTTAATCCAGAAACAGTTTGCTTTAATTTCGTAATTACAGTCATTGAATGAAGCCCCCTTTGGAATATCAATTCAAAGATTATAATTTGTGAGTTGGAGTGAATTTATGATTGGAAAATTTAGGGGTGGAGCTTCTGGGAAGAGGGACGAGTGTATAGAATGAAGGTAATTTCATAGGAAGGATAGAAGGTAAGGAATTTAATACCAATATAAATTTCTTTATTTAGCATGGTATATCTGTTTATAATGGGCACTTATGGAATTTTAATACGGAGGTTGTACATGAATACTTTATTTTTGTTAATGACGATAGTAGGATTTATTGTTTTTCCAATCCTGTCTGTTGTTTTTATTTTGTCATTTTTTATGAAACGATTAAGACCATACAAGAAAAAAATTATCGGTGCTATGGCAATAGGGTTTCTTATGTTAATCGTCGGAGCTGTTAATTACGAACCTAGCCCGGAGGCAAAGGCTCAAGCGGCGAAACAAGCTGAGGAAGCGAAAAAAGAGAAAGAAGCAAAAGCGAAAGAACAAGCTGAAAAAGAAGAGAAGAAAAAGGCTGAGCAACAAGCTGAAAAAGAAAAGAAAGCTGAAGAAAAAGCGCAGAAGGAAGCGGAAGAAGAGAAAAAGAAGAAAGATAAAGAAGAGGCTGAGCGCTTAAAAGCACAAGAAGCTGAGAAGAAAAAAGTAGAAGAAGAACAGCGTAAGGCGCAAGAAGCGGAAAAGAAAAAGGTAGAAGAAGACCGACGTAAAGCACAAGAAGCGGAATTAACGACGTTGCCTTTCGAGGAATTTTTAAATAAATATTATGCGTTAAGCGCAGATGAAAATAGTAAGTTTTATGATGAAAATATTCATAAAAAAGTGTTTACATGGAGCGGTTATGTAGCGGATGTATTTGGTTCTAAAGTTGTAGTGAATACGAAACCAATCGTTAAACAGTGGGGCGAGTTTACTGGTGAGGAACAAGCACATACGTTTATTGCGAGTTTTGATAATAAAAAAGAGTTAGCTAATGTTAAACCAGGGGATAAGATTACAGTGTCTGGTTCTGTGGAGAGCCGCGGGGCATATATGCCAGAGAAAGAGCTGTACTCTTATTGGAAAATGTATAAAGGAAAGTTAATTAAGTAGCGAAAGGAGGAGCGGGTTCGCTCCTTTTTTAATGGTTGAATTTATGTGGATTCTAAATTGAAAAACTCGTCAGAGGACGTGCATGGCAATCTGTACATCCTCTGACGAGTTTTGATGTTACTTCAATAGTTTACTTAGGATCGGAATTAACTCTGAAACGTAGTCTGTGTTGTGCCACAGAATGATACCGATTACTGTCGCAACAACACATTTTACAGTACCGCTACCTTCAATTGAATAACTTTTGTCCGTTTCTTCTTTGGATCCATCTACCTTTGTTACCGTCGTTTTGTTATTCTTTGTAAATTTAAAAATGTCCATGTATGTACCTCGCTTAACGTATTCTATTCACCCGTCTTATTTTTTGGATGTATACTTCTATATAAAAAAAAACGTGGGACTCCTTTTTTTTTTGCTAAGTTTTTAATGGACACTTTCAAAATGTTGGTGTTGTTCCTACAAGCACTTGACTTAGTTTTACAGGGATGTTCTTTTCTACTTCAGAGGAATAAAGTGAAACTTTATTCAGTGGGAGTTTTCTTCATCTTCCCACCTTAGTTCTTTGCTTTAGCTGAATTTTGAGATGGGTCTTACTGCTCGGCGAATAGTGAGATAAATAGTTAAGAGAGTTTTTTATTTGTGTGGAGCGTGATTCCTTCTATATAATGTGTATCAGATATTTTTATTGATTTGGCTGGGTTTTATTGCTATTATTATGAGAAGAAAATAAGCAGGTATTTACTTGTTATATTTCACTTCTATTAGAGGTTTTTCGCAAGAAATTAAATGTGGAAAAGCGGAATAGAAGAAGGCTTAAAACCTTGATAATAAACGGTTTATAAAATTTTATCATGCGCCCATAGCTCAGTCGGATAGAGCGGTGGTTTCCGGTACCACGTCTGCCGGGGGTTCGAATCCCTCTGGGCGCGTCAAAAAATCCTAACTTACGTTTTGTAGGTTAGGACTTTTTTTATTTCCCTCTTGTTATATCTAATAATAAGATTTACTATTAGTACTTGGTTATAATTAAATTCCGTTATTATTTTCTTTCAATATTATTCAAATTTCGGTTTTAAGTTGTAAATCTCATTAATACATATAAATTAATAATATTTTGGAATGGGTGTCTGTGATAGCATTCTCCTTTTACCAAACTTATTGTACAATAGAAACAAGGGGGAGATTAGTTTGAAGGCAAGTCTTTTACAAGAACAAAGCTTACGTTTGGCAATGACACAAGAGTTAAGGCAAGCGATTACAATGCTCCAGTATAATGTACAAGAATTATCGGAGTTTTTGTATGAGCAATCGTTAGAGAATCCCCTTATTGAGTTAGGTGGTTTTGAGAGGGAGAAGAAAAAGAGCTCTAACAACAGTAAAAGTACCAGCAAACAAGTCGAGAATCAGATGGAAATCTACAGTGTGGATTCTACAACGATTCAGCAACATTTATTAAATCAAATACAGTATTATAAAATAGAGGAAGAAGAGCGAAAAGTAGCTTCTTTCATTATTATGAACATGGATGGAAATGGGTATTTACAAGAAACGAACGAGGAGCTAGCAAATCTCCTTTCCGCACCGCTACATGTAGTTGACCGCTCTGTAGAGCTTGTCCAATCACTTGAGCCAGCAGGGGTAGGAGCGCGTAATATTCAGGAATGTCTAACTTTTCAATTGAAGCGCTTACAAAGGCGGAATGGATTAGCAGAAGAGGTTGTAGAAGACCATTTCGCTTATTTCGTAAAGAAAGATTGGCGAAAGCTCGTTCAAGTGCTGAAGTGTAGTAATGAGGAATTACAGAGTGCTGTAAATTGTATAACGTCATTACAGCCGAAACCAGGTCTTGCGTTTTCTTCTGATAAACCACTTTATATTGTGCCTGATATGGCGGTGAAAAAAGATGGTGATCGTCTCGTTTTACAAATGAACGAGAGAAATATGCCAAGAATTGAAATTCATTCTGAATATAGTGCGCTTCTTAATAATAGTGAAAGTGAAGTGGCATCTTACGTATCAGAAAAGTATCAGCATGTGCAGTGGATTATGCGTAGTTTAAAACAGAGAAAACAAACCCTTCTGCAAGTGATGACCATTATTATGGAAAAACAACGTGATTTCTTCTGGAAAGGTCCGGAGTATTTAAAGCCACTTGCTTTAAAAGAAGTAGCAGAAGAGTTAAGCGTGCATGAATCGACAATTAGTCGGGCAACGCGAAATAAATATGTGCAAACACCACACGGTTTATTTGAGATGAAATCGTTCTTTAGTAATGCCGTTTCGACTACTGAAGATGAAGCAGTTTCTACAAAGCGTGTAAAACAATTTATTCAAACGCTTGTTGAGGCAGAGAATAAGAAAAAGCCACTTTCAGATCAAAAGATTTCAAAATTATTAGAAGAAGAGCATGAAATCGTTATTTCTCGAAGAACAGTGGCGAAGTATAGAGAGCAAATGCACATCCCAGCGTCGTCATTACGAAAAACGATCGGATAGGTGAAGAAGATGAAAGTTGTACTGTATACAAAAAATGATTGTGGCCTTTGCGTGAAGGCGAAACAAGTTTTACAGGAAGTACAATGTGAATATTCTTTTCAAATTGAGGAAATAGATATATATGAAGATAATGACCTTTTAGAAACATATCACCTAATGATTCCGGTTGTAGAAATAGACGGAAAACAAGTAGAATATGGTAACATTCACAAAGGTGTCATAATAAACTATATAAAGAATGCAGTTAAGAGTTGAATAAGTTTCTATCTCCTGTTACAATAATACACGTAGCAGGGATTATTTTTTTAACCTATGTGGGACACAAAATGTCACTACGGGACGTAAAGTGACCACGAGGGAAAATGAACCGATGTAGTGAGGAGAAAAGATATGCGCTCATGGATTCAGAACACAAAAAAATTATTACCTGATCTGCTACCTGTTATGCAAACGAGAATGCAAATTCTTCAATATATTAGGCTTATGCAGCCGATTGGAAGAAGAAATTTATCAGCAAGTCTCGGTATGACAGAACGAGTATTGCGAAGTGAAGTTCAAGTTTTGAAAGAACAAAACTTAGTTCACGTCGCTTCTTCTGGAATGACTTTGACAGAAGAAGGAACAGCTTTAGTTCTTGCTTTGGAAGACTTTATGAAAGAAATTTCCGGGTTAAAGGTTTTAGAAAAGCAACTTAAGGAAACATTAGACTTGGATGAAGTTTTCGTTGTCCCTGGTGATAGTGATGAATCGCCTTGGGTCAAACTGGAGATGGGCCGTGCTTGTGTGACTTGTATAAAAGACCGTCTGACAGCGAATAATATCGTTGCTGTGGCTGGAGGAACTACGCTAGCTGCTGTTGCGGACATGATGCAGCTTGATTGCAAAGATTTACATATGCTATTTGTCCCAGCACGTGGTGGAATTGGAGAAGGCGTCGAGTTAGAAGCCAATACTATTTGTGCCAAGATGGCGCAAAATACGATGAGTAATTATCGCTTATTGTATGTTCCAGACCATGTTAGCAGCGAAGCATATGCGTCTATTGTGACAGAGCCTTCCGTGAAAGAAGTTCTTGAGTTGATTCGATCTTCCAATATCGTCATTCATGGAATAGGTGATGCGTTAACAATGGCACGTCGCAGAAATACTTCAGAAGCAGATTGGTTAAAGATTCAGGCAAGCGAAGCAGTTGGCGAAGCTTTCGGTTACTACTTTAATGAACAAGGAAATGTTGTTCATAAAGTAAGAACAGTTGGTATGCAACTAGAGGATTTACAAAATGTATCTCATGTTGTTGCAGTCGCTGGAGGTTCTTCAAAGGCAAAGGCAATACAGGCTGTAATTAAACAAGGGCACACTTCAATTCTAATTACAGATGAAGGTGCAGCAAAACAGTTAACAAAGGGTATTACCCTTTAATATAATCCCCCAAGGAGGAAATTCAAATGACTAAAATTGGTATTAATGGATTTGGACGTATCGGACGTAACGTATTCCGCGCAGCTCTTAACAACCCAGAGGTAGAAGTAGTAGCAATCAACGACTTAACAGATGCTAAAACTTTAGCTCACCTTTTAAAATATGACACAGTTCACGGAACTTTAAACGCAGAAGTATCTGCTAACGAAAGCAGCATCGTTGTTAACGGTAAAGAAATTAAAGTTATCGCTGAGCGTGACCCAGCACAATTACCATGGAGCGACTACGGAGTAGAAATCGTAGTAGAATCTACTGGCCGTTTCACTAAAAAAGCAGACGCTGAAAAACACTTAGGTGGATCAGTTAAAAAAGTTATCATCTCAGCTCCAGCTTCTGACGAAGATATCACTGTAGTTATGGGTGTTAACCACGAACAATACGATGCAGCTAGCCACAACGTAGTATCTAACGCTTCTTGTACTACAAACTGCTTAGCTCCATTCGCTAAAGTATTAAACGAAAAATTCGGCGTAAAACGCGGAATGATGACAACAATTCACTCTTACACTAACGACCAACAAATCTTAGACTTACCACACAAAGATTTACGTCGTGCTCGTGCAGCAGCTGAAAACATGATCCCAACATCTACTGGTGCAGCTAAAGCAGTAGCATTAGTATTACCAGAACTTAAAGGTAAATTAAACGGTGGCGCTGTACGTGTTCCAACTGCTAACGTTTCTCTAGTTGACCTAGTTGTTGAACTTGACAAAGAAGTAACAGTTGAAGAAGTAAATGCAGCATTCAAAGCAGCAGCTGAAGGCGAATTAAAAGGTATCCTTGGATACAGCGAAGAGCCATTAGTATCTATCGACTATAACGGATGTACAGCTTCTTCTACAATCGATGCATTATCTACAATGGTAATGGAAGGTAACATGGTTAAAGTACTTTCTTGGTACGATAACGAAACTGGTTACTCTAACCGCGTAGTAGACCTAGCAGCTTACATGACTTCAAAAGGTCTTTAATTCTTAATTATATAAGTTATCAATGACAAAACGAGGGAGAGGGTTTGTTCCCTCTCTCTCTTCTTTCGTTTTAAAAGCAAATGTGTTAAGCTTTTGAGTGGGTTTTGTCAATCCTAACTAGTAGTCGGAGGGAAATCCAATGAACAAAAAATCAATTCGTGACGTAGATTTAAAAGGTAAGCGTGTATTTTGCCGCGTTGACTTCAACGTACCTATGAAAGAAGGCAAAATTACAGATGAAACTCGTATCCGTGCAGCTCTTCCTACAATTCAATATTTAGTAGAGCAAGGTGCGAAAGTTATTTTAGCAAGCCACTTAGGCCGTCCAAAAGGTCAAGTAGTAGAAGAAATGCGTTTAACTCCAGTAGCAGCACGTTTAGGCGAGCTTCTTGGTAAAGACGTTAAAAAAGCAGACGAAGCATTCGGACCAGCTGTACAAGAAATGGTTGCAGCAATGAACGAAGGCGACGTATTAGTTCTTGAAAACGTACGTTTCTATGCGGGCGAAGAAAAGAACGATGCAGAACTTGCGAAAGAATTTGCAGCTTTTGCTGACATCTTCGTAAACGATGCATTCGGTGCAGCTCACCGTGCTCACGCTTCTACAGCAGGTATCGCGGACTACCTACCAGCAGTATCTGGTTTACTAATGGAAAAAGAGTTAGATGTTCTTGGAAAAGCACTTTCTAACCCAGATCGTCCATTCACAGCTATCATCGGTGGTGCGAAAGTAAAAGATAAAATCGGTGTAATTCGTCATCTATTAGACAAAGTAGATAACTTAATCATCGGTGGCGGACTTGCTTACACATTCGTTAAAGCTTTAGGTCATGAAATTGGTCTATCTCTATGTGAAGACGACAAGATTGAACTAGCTAAAGAATTTATGCAACTTGCAAAAGAAAAAGGCGTAAACTTCTACATGCCAGTTGATGTTGTAATCACTGAGGAATTCTCTGAAACTGCAACAACTAAAATCGTTAATATCGATTCTATCCCTTCTAACTGGGAAGGCGTGGACATCGGTCCTAAAACACGTGAAATTTATGCAGATGTAATTAAAAACTCTAAGCTTGTTGTATGGAATGGACCAATGGGTGTATTCGAAATGACTCCATTCGCAGAAGGTACAAAAGCAGTAGGACAAGCATTAGCAGATGCAGAAGGTACATACTCTGTTATCGGCGGTGGTGACTCTGCAGCAGCTGTTGAAAAATTCGGTATGGCTGATAAAATGAGCCACATTTCTACTGGCGGCGGTGCGTCATTAGAATTCATGGAAGGTAAAGAGCTTCCAGGTGTAGTTTGTCTTAACGACAAATAAGTAGCAGCCAAAGAAAAAGGACGGTGCAAAGCATGCGTAAACCAATTATCGCAGGTAACTGGAAAATGAATAAAACTCTATCTGAAGCAGTTAGCTTCGTAGAGGAAGTTAAAGGTCAAATCCCAGCAGCTTCAGCTGTTGATGCAGTAGTTTGCTCTCCAGCTCTATTCTTAGAGCGCCTTGTAGCAGCGACTGAAGGAACTGATTTACAAGTAGGTGCACAAAACATGCACTTCGAAAAAAATGGTGCATTCACTGGCGAAATTAGCCCAGTAGCACTTAGCGACTTAAAAGTAGGCTACGTAGTACTTGGCCACTCTGAGCGTCGTGAAATGTTTGCTGAAACAGATGAGTCAGTAAACAAAAAGACTATCGCAGCATTTGAACATGGTTTAACACCAATCGTATGTTGTGGTGAGACTTTAGAAGAGCGCGAAAGCGGAAAAACATTTGATCTAGTAGCAGGTCAAGTGACAAAAGCACTTGCAGGTTTAACTGAAGAGCAAGTTAAAGCAACTGTTATCGCTTATGAGCCAATCTGGGCTATCGGTACAGGTAAATCTTCTTCTTCTGCAGATGCAAACGAAGTATGTGCGCACATCCGTAAAGTTGTTGCAGAGGCTGTTTCTCCAGCTGCTGCAGAAGCTGTTCGTATTCAATACGGCGGTAGCGTAAAACCAGAAAACATTAAAGAGTACATGGCACAATCTGACATCGACGGCGCTTTAGTTGGCGGTGCTAGCTTAGAGCCTGCTTCGTTCTTAGGTCTTCTGGGGGCGGTAAAATGAGAAAGCCAACAGCTTTAATCATTCTTGACGGTTTCGGACTTCGTGAAGAAACTTACGGGAATGCTGTAGCACAAGCTAAGAAACCTAATTTTGATGGTTACTGGAACAAATTCCCTCACACAACGCTTACAGCTTGTGGCGAGGCAGTAGGTCTTCCAGAAGGTCAAATGGGTAACTCTGAGGTTGGTCACTTAAATATCGGTGCTGGCCGCATTGTATATCAAAGCTTAACACGCGTAAACGTTGCAATTCGTGAAGGTGAGTTCGATAAGAACGAAACGTTCCAAAGTGCAATTAAAAGCGTAAAAGAAAAAGGTACTGCACTTCATTTATTCGGTTTACTTTCTGACGGTGGTGTGCACAGTCACATGAACCACATGTTTGCTCTTCTTCGCTTAGCAGCTAAAGAAGGCGTTGAGAAAGTATACATTCATGCATTCTTAGATGGCCGCGATGTTGGACCAAAAACAGCACAAAGCTACATCGATGCAACAAATGAAGTAATTAAAGAAACAGGAGTAGGACAATTCGCGACTATCTCTGGTCGTTATTACTCCATGGACCGTGACAAGCGTTGGGATCGCGTAGAAAAATGTTACCGTGCTATGGTGAATGGTGAAGGCCCTACTTATAAATCAGCAGAAGAGTGTGTAGAAGACTCTTATGCAAATGGTATCTACGATGAATTCGTATTGCCGTCTGTAATTGTTAACGAAGATAACACGCCAGTTGCAACAATCAATGATGATGATGCAGTTATCTTCTATAACTTCCGTCCAGACCGTGCAATTCAAATTGCTCGTGTATTTACAAACGAAGACTTCCGTGAGTTCGATCGTGGTGAAAAAGTACCTCACATTCCAGAATTCGTATGTATGACACACTTTAGTGAAACAGTAGATGGTTACGTGGCATTCAAGCCAATGAACCTTGATAACACTTTAGGTGAAGTTGTTGCGCAAGCGGGATTAAAGCAACTTCGCATCGCGGAAACTGAAAAGTATCCGCACGTTACATTCTTCTTTAGCGGTGGTCGTGAGGCTGAATTCCCAGGAGAAGAGCGTATTTTAATTAACTCACCGAAGGTTGCAACGTATGACTTGAAACCTGAAATGAGCATTTACGAAGTAACGGACGCTTTAGTAAATGAAATCGAAAATGATAAACATGATGTTATCATTCTTAACTTTGCGAACTGTGATATGGTTGGCCATTCTGGGATGATGGAACCAACAATTAAAGCAGTAGAAGCAACTGACGAATGTTTAGGAAAAGTTGTAGAAGCGATTCTTGCAAAAGATGGTGTAGCACTTATTACTGCTGACCATGGTAATGCTGACGAAGAATTAACTTCTGACGGAGAGCCAATGACAGCTCATACAACTAACCCGGTTCCTTTCATCGTTACGAAGAACGACGTAGAATTACGTGAAGGTGGTATCTTAGGTGATATCGCTCCAACAATGCTTACACTTCTTGGTGTTGAGCAACCGAAAGAAATGACAGGTAAAACAATTATTAAATAATTTGCTTATATAAAAAGGAGAGAATTTATTATGTCAACAATTATTGATGTTTATGCTCGCGAAGTCCTTGACTCTCGTGGTAACCCAACTGTAGAAGTAGAAGTTTACACAGAAAGCGGCGCTTTCGGACGCGCTATCGTACCAAGTGGTGCATCTACTGGTGAACACGAAGCAGTAGAATTACGTGATGGTGACAAATCTCGTTACCTTGGTAAAGGTGTTGTTAACGCAGTAAACAACGTTAACGAAATTATCGCTCCAGAAATCGTTGGTTTCGACGTAACTGACCAAGCTGGTATCGACCGTGCTATGATCGAATTAGATGGCACTCCAAACAAAGGTAAACTAGGCGCTAACGCTATCCTTGGTGTATCTATGGCAGTAGCTCACGCAGCAGCTGACTTCGTAGGTCTTCCATTATACCGTTACCTTGGTGGATTCAATGCAAAACAATTACCAACTCCAATGATGAACATCATCAACGGTGGTTCTCACGCTGATAACAACGTAGACTTCCAAGAGTTCATGATCTTACCAGTTGGTGCTCCAACATTCAAAGAATCAATCCGTATGGGTGCTGAAGTATTCCATGCACTTAAAGCTGTATTACATGACAAAGGTCTTAACACTGCAGTAGGTGACGAAGGTGGATTCGCTCCAAACCTTGGTTCTAACCGTGAAGCATTAGAAGTAATTATCGAAGCTATCGAAAAAGCTGGTTACAAAGCTGGCGAGAACGTATTCTTAGGAATGGACGTTGCTTCTTCTGAGTTCTACAACAAAGAAACTGGTAAATATGACCTTGCAGGCGAAGGCCGTACTGGCTTAACTTCTGCAGAAATGGTTGATTTCTACGAAGAGCTTTGCAAAGACTTCCCAATCATCTCTATCGAAGATGGTTTAGACGAAAACGACTGGGATGGTCACAAATTATTAACTGAGCGTCTTGGAAGCAAAGTACAATTAGTTGGTGACGACTTATTCGTAACTAACACTCAAAAACTTGCTGAAGGTATCGAAAAAGGTATCTCTAACTCAATCTTAATTAAAGTTAACCAAATCGGTACTTTAACTGAGACTTTCGAAGCTATCGAAATGGCTAAACGTGCTGGTTACACAGCAGTTGTATCTCACCGTTCTGGTGAAACTGAAGATGCTACAATCGCTGACATCGCAGTTGCAACTAACGCTGGCCAAATCAAAACTGGTTCTATGAGCCGTACTGACCGTATTGCTAAGTACAACCAATTATTACGCATCGAAGACGAACTAGGCGAAATCGCTGTTTACGATGGTATCAAATCTTTCTACAATATCAAACGATAATTGTAGAAAATAACGACAGATCGTGAGAAATCACGGTCTGTTTTTTTATGTTAAAATTGTTCATCCGTCATAAGTGACATGAAATGTTTAAAGAAGCGGTTATAATCAAAATCAATTGCGATTTGATGAATCGGCCGATCAATAAATGGTTTAGATTCTTCTAAAGCGCGGAATTCCCCAATGCTTGCCCCTTGTGCATAAGATTCGGTCATGACAACGATAGGTGATTTGTGATACGTAAACATAGAGTTATCAAGTAAAGCGAGTATTGGCATTGTGTCATGGAAGGGGCTACCTTTTAAATGTGGTAGAGCATTTTTATAATAGCCGTAGTAATAATGATCGAATAAAGGTTTGACGAGTGGGGCTTTTCCTTTTGCTTCAATATATTCAGCCATTTCTGGTGTAATGATGGAATATTGGGTGACGTTTAATGGATAGATGTACATGTTAGGTGAGGATTGAAGGACTATATTAGCGGCAACAGGATCACCATAAAAGTTTGCTTCAGAAATAGGGGTAACATTACCCGGGTGTAAAAAGGCACCGCCCATTATGTAGTAAGATTTAATTTGCTTCATTAACTGTTTACATACGATGAATAAAATTGCGAGGGAGGTAAGTCTTCCTAAACTTACAATGATTACTTCATCTTTATACTGTTCAATAAGAGGAATAACTTCGAAAAAATTCTCCATTTCCCCGTTAGTTACATTCCCTTTTGGAATAATTGGCCCGAGCCCTTGTTTCCCATGTACATCGGTAAAAAAAGCAGGTGGGGCACCAGTAAGTGGACGCTCTGACCCACCAAATATCTTAATATTTCTATTCATTGTTTCATTCTTAAGAAAATGAGCATTTTGTACGGCCATCTCTTTTGGAACATTACCGTAATCAGCAACAATGCCGATGATTTCTATTTCATCAATAAAGAATGCTAAGAGGAGAGCCATCGTATCATCAATCCCAGGATCACAAAAAATGAGAACTTTTTTGGGCATATGTTCACCACCTATCTTGTTTATCCCACTTTAATGGGCAGTAAGACCGCCACCTCGAAATACAGCGAATTAGTTCAACTAATAATCAGTGGGGGATAAAGAACCCCAACTGATTAAAGTTTCACTTTATATATATGTAAGCTTAAGGATAAAAAGATTATTTTATTGAAATAACAACCTTTAAAATTCAGAAAATAAAAACTTCTTATATTAGGTCAAGGTTTTTGACTTAATTTTCTTTTAGAAATGTAGTCATATCAAGGTTGTAAGCGTATAACATAGGCGTTTTTTGCTGTCAAGTTGATAAATTGCAGCTTTTTACAATTTATACTATGATAAAGATATTAACAGAAGATCGTATAAACAAGAGGGATGATGAACATGAAATTTACAAAGATTCTTGTCCAAATTGCTGCTCTTTACGTTTTTTATATGGTTGGAACTTGGGTACAAGAAATGTTAAATATTCCGATTCCAGGAAGTTTGATTGGAATGTTCCTCTTACTTGTTTTACTTAGCCTAAAAGTTCTTCCTGTGAAATGGTTCGATTTAGGAGCAGAAACACTCGTTGCTATTATGCCGTTTTTATTAATTCCGCCAACACTTGGCCTAATGAATTACGGTGCTTTTTTTATGAGTAAAGGAATTTCTCTTTTCATTACAATTGTAGCGAGTACATTTTTAATTATTATTGTCGCAGGACATACAGGACAATATCTTGCGAATAGAAAGGAAAGAGAGTCGCGATGAGCCAAATATTGATCGGAATCGGTTGGGTTATTTTTACGGTGCTATTATACCAATTATCTAAAAAAATCTATAAATTATTTCCAACACCATTCACCATTCCAATGCTTGTAGCAACAGGATTAATGGCTTTCTTATTTATTATGCTTGATATACCGTATCAACATTATATGGAAAGTGGTGGCGGCTGGATTGCAAAACTGCTCGGACCCGGTGTTGTAGCATTTGCAATTCCTCTTTATAAACAACGCCACGTTCTTCAAAAATATGTTGTACCAATTGCCGGCGGGGTACTAGTAGGTACAACAGTTGCCATTGCAAGTGACTTTGCTATTGCGTCACTTATGGGAACAGATAAAAGCTTAATTTTATCTTCTTTACCAAAATCAGTGACAATGCCAGTTGCGATGAGTGTTTCAGAGCAAGTTGGTGGTGTACCGTCATTAACAGCAGCCTTCGTTGTTATTGCAGGTATTACTGGAACGATTACCGGCCCGCTTTTATTAAAATGGAGCCGCGTTACAAACTCAGTTGGTAAAGGTATCGGATTTGGATGTGCTTCTCATATTATGGGCGTAATGAGAGCGATGAAAAATAATGAACATGAAGGTGTTATTGGATCGGTAACAATGACATTAACAGCGATTTTAACATGTTTGCTCGGGCCGCTATTTGCAATGATGTTCATGTAATAGAAGAAAAGCGAGAGCAACCTTATAGCTCTCGCTTTTCTATAGAATTTATGCTACAGTTACAATAACTGAATCTTTGTAGGAGGTACGCCAAGTGCATACGTTATTATCCGTTTTACTTATTATTGTATCGATTTTAATGATTGTTATGGTACTTATGCAGTCTAGTAATAGCTCAGGCCTTTCAGGTGCAATTTCAGGCGGTGCAGAGCAATTATTTGGTAAGCAAAAAGCACGTGGAATTGAAGCGGTATTAAACCGTATTACAATTGTTTTAGCTGTATTGTTCTTCGCATTAACAATTGGTGTTACGTACTTAAACTTATAGAATTGAAAGAAGAAGCGTTAGTAAGATGTACTAATGGTTCTTCTTTTTTTGTTTTGTCATTTGAAAGATGTTTCTAATTAGATTATAGAAATATAAATATGGTACACTAGATATAGAAAGAATACGACTAGATTACAGAAGAGAAAGAGGAGAAGTACATGATGAAATTAGCATCTCCGAAACCATTTACATTTGAGGGTGGAGACCGCGCTGTTTTATTACTACATGGATTCACAGGAAACTCAGCTGATGTACGTATGTTAGGGCGTTTCTTAGAAAAGAAAGGCTACACTTGTCATGCCCCAATTTATAAAGGGCACGGTGTACCACCAGAAGAGCTTGTTCATACAGGTCCTGAAGATTGGTGGCAAGACGTAACGGAGGCATATCAGCTTTTAAAAGATAAAGGTTTTGAGAAAATTGCTGTCGTTGGATTGTCACTTGGCGGCGTATTTTCTCTAAAATTAGGTTATACAGTACCGGTTTTAGGTGTAGTCCCAATGTGTGCACCGATGTATATTAAGAGTGAAGAAACGATGTACCAAGGTATATTGGCATATGCCCGCGAATATAAAAAGCGTGAGCAAAAATCACCAGAGCAAATCGAACAAGAAATGTTGGAATTCCAAAAGACACCGATGAATACATTAAAAGCATTACAACAATTAATTGCTGACGTACGTAACAATGTGGACATGATTTATGCCCCAACATTTGTTGTACAAGCGCGTCATGATGAAATGATTAATACAGATAGTGCGAACATTATTTATAACGGTGTAGAATCAACGTTAAAAGACATTAAATGGTATGAAGACTCTACGCATGTCATTACACTTGATAAACAGCGTGACGAGCTACATGAGGATGTATATAACTTCTTGGAGCAACTAGATTGGTAAGATCTAGTTGCCTCTTTTTTTCATAAGGGAATTTTTTATGGAAGCTGTAAAAAAATCATTGGGAGATGATTGAAGTTTCGCTTTATACATCCCCCATCTTTCGGATACACTAAATAATATAAGGGTTTAAAGGAGGTATTTTTGCTTGGAAGAAATCATACAAGAACATATTGATAAGTTGTTATTATTTATGAGAGAAGAAGCGTATAAACCGCTAACGATACAAGAGTTAGAAGAGGCGTTTGGGATTGAAGGTTCTGAGGGCTTTAAAGATTTTGTAAAGGCGCTTGTAACGATGGAAGAGAAGGGACTTGTTATTCGTACTCGTAGCAACCGTTACGGTCTTCCTGAAAAAATGAATTTAGTACGTGGTAAGTTAATTGGACATGCACGTGGCTTTGCATTTGTTGTACCAGACGAGAAGAAAACAGGAGACGACGATCTTTTCATTCCGCCTACAGAATTAAACGGTGCGCTTCATGGTGATACAGTATTAGCCCGCCTTAGTTCTCAATCGAGTGGTTCGCGTCAAGAAGGTTCCATTGTACGCATTTTAGAACGCGGAACGAAAGAACTAGTTGGTACATATACAGAGTCCAAAAACTTTGGATTTGTTATACCTGACAATAAACGCTGGACAAGTGACATTTTCGTATTGAAAAGCGCATCAATGGGCGCTGTAGAAGGTCATAAAGTAGTTGTGAAAATTACGAGCTATCCAGAGAATCGTTTAAGTGCAGAAGGTGAAGTTATTCAAATTCTAGGTCATAAAAATGATCCAGGAGTAGATATTTTATCTGTTATCCATAAACATCATTTGCCTTTAGCGTTCCCTGAAGAAGTGATGGAGCACGCCAACAGTGTACCAGAAACGATTTCAGAAGAAGATTTAAAAGATCGCCGTGACCTGCGTGACCAAATGATCGTAACGATTGACGGTGCAGACGCAAAAGATTTAGATGACGCTGTTACAGTCACGAAGCTCGAGAACGGTAACTATAAACTTGGCGTTCATATTGCGGATGTAAGTCATTACGTCCAAGAAGGCTCTCCAATTGATGTAGAAGCAGCGGAGAGAGCGACGAGTATATATCTTGTTGACCGTGTAATTCCGATGATTCCGCATCGTCTATCGAACGGTATTTGTTCATTAAATCCGAAAGTAGACCGTCTGACATTGTCTTGTGAAATGGAAATCAACAACTTAGGTGACGTCGTAAAGCACGAGATTTTCCAAAGTGTAATTAAAACGACAGAGCGTATGACGTATGCTGACGTAAGAAGCATTTTAGAAGATGAGGACGAAGATTTAATGAAACGCTATGAGCCGCTCGTACCGATGTTTAAAGAGATGGGGCAATTAGCACAAATCCTACGTGAAAAACGTATGCGCCGCGGTGCAATCGACTTTGATTTTAAAGAAGCGAAAGTATTAGTAGATGAAGAAGGAAAACCGACAGACGTTGTTATGCGTTATCGTTCTGTATCAGAGAAGTTAATTGAAGAATTTATGCTTGTCGCGAACGAAACAGTAGCAGAGCATTTCCACTGGATGAACGTACCATTTATGTACCGTGTCCATGAAGATCCGAAAGAAGATAAGTTAGAGCGTTTCTTCGAGTTTGTAACGAACTTCGGATATGCGGTAAAAGGACGTGCAAATGAAGTACACCCTCGTGCGCTACAACAAATTCTTGAAATGGTTCAAGGGCAACCAGAAGAAGTAGTCATTTCGACAGTAATGCTTCGTTCTATGAAGCAAGCACGTTACGATGCAGAAAGCTTAGGACATTTTGGTCTATCAACTGAGTTCTACACGCATTTCACATCACCAATTCGTCGTTATCCAGATACGATTGTTCACAGATTGATTCGTGAATATATCATTAATGGTAAAGTTGATAATGAAACGCAAGCAAAATGGCGTGAAAAATTACCTGAGATTGCAGATCATTCTTCTAATATGGAACGCCGTGCTGTTGAAGCAGAACGTGAAACAGACGAAATGAAAAAAGCAGAGTATATGGTTGATAAGATTGGCGAAGAGTATGATGGTATGATTAGCTCTGTAACAAACTTCGGTTTATTCGTAGAGCTTCCAAATACAATTGAAGGTCTTGTACACGTTAGCTACTTAACGGATGATTACTACCGTTATGATGAGCAGCATTTCGCAATGATTGGAGAACGTACAGGTAACGTATTCCGTATCGGTGACGAAATTACCATTCGTGTTATTAACGTAAACAAGGACGAGCGTGCAATCGACTTTGAAATCGTTGGCATGAAAGGTACGCCTCGTCGTAAGTTCAAAGATCGTCCAGTTGTGATCGAACAGCCAAGAACAGGCAGAAAGAAACGCGGCGGACGTAGCGAACGCAGTAATGAGCGCGGCGGAGAACGTGGCACAGGTAGAAAATTTGACCGTGGTGGAAAAGGTAAAGGAAGAGGATCTGCATCCGCGTCCGCTAGCCAACCAGGGAAAAAAGATGGTAACGGCAAGAAGAAAAAAGCATTCTTCGAAAATGTACCAGGATTCAAGAAGAAAAAGAAAAAGCGTAAGTAAGAAAAGGATGGCTTCGCTTTGATGAAAAGCGAGGCTTTTTCTTTTTTCTTAGTGGCTGGAGAACGAGCCACTTTCGCTTTTTATGGGAATCCAGCTACAGTGGCTAGAATGTTCGGCGGCTTCGCTTCTTCCCGAGAGGCAAAGGGCGCCTCAAGGTCAGAAGCTCCATCCACCTCACATTCTAAGCGAGCCACTTTCGCTTTTTATTAACATTTGTTACAATAGTAAAAATAGAGGAGGGACGTTATATGCCAAAAGGTTCAGGTAAGGTTATTGCACAAAATAAAAAAGCATTTCATGATTATTTCATCGAAGAAACATACGAAGCAGGGCTTGTCCTTCAAGGAACGGAAATTAAGTCGATTCGCGCTGGACGCGTGAACTTGAAAGATGCGTTTGCACGTGTACATAATGGTGAAGTATGGGTTCATAATATGCATATTAGTACGTACGAGCAAGGAAATCGTTTCAACCACGATCCGCTTCGTACGAGAAAGTTACTTCTGCATAAAAAAGAAATTGATAAATTAGCGGGAGCTGCAAAAGAAACAGGATATGCATTAGTTCCACTTAAAATCTATTTGAAAAATGGATTCGCGAAAATGGCACTTGGTTTAGCAAAAGGTAAGAAACAATATGATAAGCGTCACGATTTAAAAGAGAAAGAAGCAAAACGTGAAATTGCACGCGCGTTCCGTGATCGTCAAAAGATGTAATACAGATATTTACATTTGTAAAACGGCGCGCGTATGTTATAATAACTTATGTAAGATTGTTGCACATTGAAAAACAGCTCTTAGTAGCTATCACGAAATTTTCTTCGTATGCTCCATTTTTATCATGGGGACGTTACGGATTCGACAGGGATAGTTCGAGCTTAGGTTGCGAGTCGAGGGGATCGGCCTCGTTAAAACGTCAAAGCCTATAATTGGCAAACAAAACAATCTTTCTTTAGCTGCTTAATTGCACTAAAGGTTCCTCCCTCCATCGTCCATGTGGTAGGGTAAGGGACTCAAACTAAGTGGACTACGCCGGAGTTCGCCGTCTGAGGACAAAGGAAGAGAACAACCAGACTAGCAACTTGGAAGCCTGTCGATAGGCCGAAGAGTTCGCGAAATGCTAATATATCGACTACACTCGTAGAAGCTTAAGTGCCGATATTTTTGGACGTGGGTTCGACTCCCACCGTCTCCACCAATACATAACGGTGGATTTCAATTAAAATCAAAACCCTTGATATTCAAGGGTTTTTCTTTTTGTCTTGTTCATTTAGTTTCAAGTGATTTCAAATAGATGTAGTCAATTACGTAGTCAAAAAATACATGATACGTAGTCGGAAATCAATTACTTATTTAAATAAGTTTCAAATTTTTGAATCGCTTCAGCTTTTGCCTTCTCACTAACATGGGCATAAATATCCATCGTTGTTTTTACATCTGAGTGCCCCAAGCGATCTTGAACCTCTTTTATACTTACTCCTGCTTCGAAGAGTAGGGAACAATGTGTATGGCGTAATCCATGTGTAGTGACTTTCTTTAATATATACTTCTCTTGGATTTGTAAAATCCATTGTCTCGTTTTAGTAGGCTGCAAGTATTCATTGCTAGTGTTACTGAAAATTAATTGATCTGGATTATTCGTATTAAATCCTAAGATTAAATAATCCTTTTGCTGCTTTTTTCTCCAAGTATCTAATATACTTAATGTTTCCTCATCGATTTTGATTGTACGAGAAGTTCCAGTTTTTGTTGATTTAATGTAGAGTTTGTTATCCTTGCCTCTAGCAATTGCTTTTGTAATAGAAAGTTCTTGGTTATCAAAATCAATGTCTTTCCATGTAAGAGCTAGTGCTTCTCCTTTACGCATACCTGTATAGGAGAGAAGTCGAAAGAAGGTAAAAGCCTTATAATTATCTTCTTTTTCCAAGCGGGATAGAAATTCAATCAATTCATCTTTAGTGTAAAAATTTTCGAATTTTTGTTGGGCGTTTTGAACACGTTTCTTAGGCAGTTCTATCAAAGTAAAAGGGTTAGACTTGGTATAATTACGTTTAATCGCAAAATCCACTATTTTAGATGCGTAAGCTTTTATCATCTTAAAATTCTTCAATTTATCTGCCCATTCATTTACTGCACGTTGGCATAATTCTACGTTTAATTTATCAATTTTATATTCTCCTAGAGTAGGTAAAATATGATTCTTAAAGATGCGAATTGTTTTAATAAATGTACTTTCTTCTACTGTTTTTTCATATTGTACAACCCAAAGATTATATGTATCGTTGTAAGTTTCAGCGATAATTTTATTAAATGTCCCTTGATCAACTTCTAGTTTTAAGCGAGCAAATTCTAATTTTGCCTCCTTTAGAGTTTTAAAGCCTCTTCTAGTTGTTCGTTGTTGTTTTCCAGTGAGTGGATTAGTGCCAATATAAAGCTGGAATTGATAGCGTTTTTCTCCATTTTTAATTGTATAGCTTTCTATGTTAGAACTTTTACTTTTTGCCATAGTAGATTCCTCCTTAATCAGTAATAGAAAAGGATAGAATATATCCTCATAGTTATAATATGTAATTCAACTAGGGGATTATCCTATCCAGTTAATTAGTAGCTATAAGTCTCTAGAAAAGTATCGAGCTCCTTCTTTGATACACGTTTGATGCCATCTATTTCACAAATTTTAAGCCCCATAGTCCGAAATTTAGAAAATGTATTATAAGAAACACCCGCATATTTAGCCGCTTCTGAAATACTCATCCATTCTTTATGAAGGTGTATAGAAGAATCATATAAAGTTGTAATAATTAATGTTTTTAATTGCTGTTCTAGTGTGTTAGTCAATAATTCCATCATAGTAACCTCCATATTTTTGAATGCCAATACCGATATAACCAAACTTATTTTCTCCATGTTTACGAAATCGCTTATGGTTCAAACGAATATCAAGTTTTAATTGTTCATGTAAAAGTTTTATTGATTCAGGAGTTAATCCTTTTTCATTGCAGTATTCATAATAAGCATCCTCTATGTCAGTACGGAATGTTTTGAGTTTAGCGTTATACTGACAACAATCTTTAATGAAATTTTCGATTGAATTAGATTGTTCCGCATATTTTTGTGCAAGTTCTTCAATGGCTGAACATGATGTGAAGTCATAATTGTTAGCTTCCCATCGTTTTAAGCCTTCCATTGCCCATTGAACAATATAGCTAGATTCATCAATCAACTTATCGAACAGATGAATGTCTTGTTGTTCTTTAGGGATGGGGTTAGTAAAAGGAAAAATAACTAATCGATTACTAAAAGCATTAGCTTTATCTAACCCTTTAATTATAGGTAAATGATTACCTGCAAATAGAAGAGCAGCGGTATTTTTAAATTTAATTGGTTTCTCATATAAAGGTTTAGCAAGCAAACTATCCCCACCAGAGAGTTTTTTAAATACGTCTAGACGATTTAACTTAAATTCACCTAACTCACCACATGTATTTAATTTTTTACCGATTAATTCAGCTAAGAAAACAGGGGTATTGAGCTGGTCAAAACTCAGGTTAGTATATGAATCGTCCCCTATAAGTGTTTCAAGCAATTTTAATACAATAGATTTTCCAGTATCCTTTACACCTACTAAAAAGGGAATACATTTTACACTTCTAATATCTGATAATACATAGCCAAATAATTCTTGTAGACGATCATATAATTCTGGATCGCCTCCTGTGATATCTGATAAGAACTGTTCAAAGTGTTCACCTGAATTGTCATAAAGATTTTCATCTGGATAATCTGCTTGTATAATATTTACTAAGAAATAATCTGGACTGTGAGCAAGTAATCTATCTAAGTAGATATCATAGATGCCATTTTGAAAGGCAATATATCGATTTTCACTATCGATATATTGATCTACATTTAAATTATCGTTGGTCTTTAACCATTGCAGAATTTCACCAATACTTTTTTGATTAATTCTTCGTTTGTATGGAGTAGGTGTTTGTAAACGAATAAATTTATCTGCTGTATCACCGATTAAAGGAATATAATGATTTTTAGATTCTGACCAATAATGTAAGATATTATTTAATATTATTAAATGATTTTCTTTGATCAATAATTCTGCTAAATCGTTATCACTGATATTTTTGGGATATGATGATTGGTTTTCTTCTTTGCTTATTTTTATAGATAATTCATGTGAATGTTTATTTTTTTGTTGAGCAGAAATTGATGCTTGATTGTTGGTATTATCAAGTAATATCTCATCAGGGTGAAAATCATCGTCATCAGAAGTAAATAAATTTAATGTGTTTTTCTGTTTGATAGAGTTTGAAGCGAATACTTCATTCGGATCAAAATCATTGTCATTAGAAGTAAATAAGTTTAATGTATTTTTCTGTTTGATAGAGTTTAAAGTGAATACTTCATTCGGATCAAAATCATCATCAGAAGTATAATTATTCATATCTAAAAACATACTTTCAGTATCTATATATTTTTTTTGTTTTTTATATTTCATAATGATATCTCCTTATTTTTCTTCTGTGTGCTCAGCGTATAATGAGTCTTGGATTATTTGACGTTGATCATCAGGAAGTGTGCTAAGAAATAAATGTTTAAAATAATCTGTAAGGGGTTTATTTTCAGCACTTATGCTTTTCTTTCCCCTTTGAGAATAAGGAGTATTAAAAACATAAAATAATATACTGTATGGAACAAACTCACAAAAAATGACGATAAAGTCTTCAGTACATTCAGGTAATATTTCTACTTGATCTCCGCTGTGTAAATAGACCTCAGGGAAATCTATTTCTTCTAAATCTAGAAATATACTAATCGGAGATGATTCCTTAATTGGTTTGTTATTAATATAGCCTTGTACTAATGAATTTCCATCAACTTTTTTATGAATCAATAAAGTATCGAGAACAATTTCTTCTTTTAAACCTAAAAAAATAGATTTGTCATGATTATGTGAAATGATAAAAACTGATTGTCCTTTTTTTAATTTTTTTTGAAATTTGTTTACTATTTTTTCAATAGAATTTTTCATTATGGTAATAACTCCCTTTATCATTATTTTGGAACTAGGTATAGTTTATAAAAGATTTTTGTTTTTTTTGGATAGATTAATCCAGATTAAAAAGAGTGAAAAAAGGAACAAACCCTATTGACAATTCTAAAATGACTTTAATTAAGGTGAGTGTTAGTACCTAGGGCATAAGAATTAAATTGAAAGAAAGTAGGAGAGTTATTGAACAAGTTGAACAGTGAAGCACAACACTTAAACAAATTAAAGGAACTCGAACAAAAATATTCAGATGCGAAACTTGAATATTTACAAGAACAACAAGAAATCATGAGTAGGATTCGAGAGAACAAAAATAACTTGGAATGGATCATAGTTAATGAAGAATTTATTTGTTTAATAAATTCGGATATTGAATATTTTTTTCAATGGATAAAAGAAAACTTTAATGAAGATGAGGATCTTCTAGAAGAAATAAAAATGGCGTTTTTAAATGATGTGAAAATGTCAGTTTTGATGGATGAGGCTATAGAAATAGGCAAAGTTTTAGGGAATAAAAAAAACAATGATCAGTTTAGAGAGTTCTTTGAAACACTGAACAGCATAGTAGCTACTGAAAAATCAAATATGCATGAAATTCAACTTGATAATATAGAGACAAATCTTTATTTAAAAACCATAAAACCTTTTATAATATTTGTACTAATTTATTCAAAAAAGAATAGTAAGAGCTTGATTAAAAGGTTTAATGGTTTTAAGTTAATAAATTCGAAGTTAGCTAAAATTGGAGAAAATAGAATATATTCAAATTCTAGAAATGATTTAAATTTATTTTTAGAATGGCTGATAGAAAGCAAAGATGTAGATAAAGCTTTATGCATGAAATTTTTTGATACATATACGGATTACATTGATATACATTATTTAGCTAAAGAGATTTATATTGAAGAATTAAATGGAATTGATAAAAAAATAAAAGATCAATTAAAAATATTAACAAAAATTAAATCACCTTTAATGAAAAATTTATTAATGAATTCTTGTTACAATGTCGATTTTCTCGTACGTCCAGAAGTATTAGAAACATATATATCAATATTTGATGAATGTAAGGTTTCTTTGAAAAAGTCTATTATTAATACAGAAAAGTCTAATAAAAAAGAAAAAGAATTAACAATGTACATCAAATTAAAAGAGTATAAAAAAATATTTGATTCGTTAGGTTATAATGAAAAATATTTAGAGTTGGTTGATGATTTAATAATAGACTTGAATTTAATAGAAGAAGATGAAGAAGATTTGGATATAGATCCATATGAGAAAGAAGTTTTCTTAGAAAAAATATTCGGTGTAAAAGGTTCATATTCGATAAACCATTTCGGAGCTGCCTATAGAATGATTTATAATGAAAAGAATCGTAAATCAAAAAAATAAAATCAGAAGTAGTTGTTTAGCTCACTTCTGATTTTGGGATATAAGAATAATCTTTTATTCATTAATATCGTGTACATGTACTAATGTAGTAAATTATTTTTGCTTCTTTAAAATTTCAGTCAGTACAGTTATAACAACTGAGATAATAATTTTTCTATCCATTGGATTCGCTCCTTCCATTTTAATCGACTAAGCCCTTTTCTTTTAGTAAAAAATATTCTGTGGGACATACAATAATATGATCTAGCAAAGTAATGCCTAGAATGTGACAGGCTTTTTCTAAGCGTTATGTAACCTATACATTTTCAGAACTAGGTTTAGTAATACCATAAGGATGATTATGGGCAACAATAATAAAAGTAGCATTACCAAGCATAGCTGGTTTCAGCATTTCTCATGGATGAACGATACTTGTATTTAAGCTGCCAATGTGAGCGGCTTAAATACAAGTGAGTGGGTTCTTAACATCTAAGCATAGAACAATGAATGTTCACGACCTATGTCACCTAGAAAATCAATGATTAACTGATAAGCATCTTGTGAAGAACGAATATGACGTTCTTTATATAAGGTGCTTTTTCAAATACTAATTTAACTTGAACAATATTAATACGTTTTGCTAATATTTGTGTTGTCATAGTGATATAACTCCTTATAAGGTTAATGTGAATATCTGATATTCGTATCTATAATATGTAATTAAAGATGTTGATAATACTCTGTAAGAAAGGTGGGAAGGGTGGGGGTTTATATATTTTATTACTCGATCCTTTTACTATTTTTTTAATAAAACATATATAATTAAATAAACTTAATGAGAAAGTATGGAGGAATGATTATGAGTGTGGACTTAGAAAGTTCGAAAAGTTTTATTTCATTAGTTAAAGAAATAGATGAAGAATATAAAACTGATAAACAACGTGATAGAGGAACAAGATTTGAGTTGTTATCACGTGTATATTTTGAAAATGAGCCTATGTATAAACGTTTATTTGATAGCATTTGGATGCTTCATGACGTACCAGAAGAATATAATATTCCTAAAAATGATACAGGTGTCGATTTAGTAGCAAGAGAAAGAGAAACCGGTAATTTAGTTGCTATTCAAGCGAAATATTATTCGGAAGATACAAAAATACAGAAGCAGCATATTGATTCATTTTTAAATGAAGTTGGGAAAACGTATTATTCTCGAGGAATTATTATTACAACAACTGATAATTGGGGAAATAATGCGGAAGCTGCATTATTAGAAAGAGATAAAGAAATCACTCGAATCTCATTATCACAATTGAAAGAAAGTACTATTGATTGGTCAGAGTTTAAATTTTCTGCTCCTGAAGTAGTAAAAATACAATCTAAAAAAATACCAAGATCACATCAAATTCCTGCAATTGAAGCAGTTGTCAAAGGATTTGAAACAGCTGAACGAGGAAAATTAATTATGGCTCCAGGTACTGGGAAAACTTATACATCTATGGCTATTGCAGAAGAATTAGCTAAGAAAAAAGAAGGGGTATTTAGAGTTCTATATTTAGTACCGAGTATTCAACTACTTTCACAAACACTACGAGGATGGACTGCTGATATAAACTATCAAATGGATGCCATTGCTGTATGTTCTGATAGAAAAGTAACTAAGCAAGAAACTAAAGGGGAATTTGAGGATATTACAGTAGCGGATATCGGTTTTCCAGCAACTACAAGCACAGAAAAACTCTTGGAGTATCAAGAACGTATTGAAAGCAATGCATCTAAAGGTAATTTCCTGACAGTATTCTCAACATATCAATCAATTGATGTGATTATTGATGCACAGAAGAATGGATTTTATGAATTTGATTTAGTTGTGTGTGATGAAGCACATCGTACTACAGGAGCTACTGAAATAGGAAAAGAAGATAGTAGTTTTACTAAGGTTCACTATGATGAAAATATTAAAACAACAAAACGCTTATATCAAACCGCCACACCTCGTGTATATGGGGATACGGCAAAACAAAAAGCTGAAGAATTGTCCGTATTAATTGCAGATATGGATAATGTAGATCTTTATGGTGAAGAATTTTATCGTATTGGTTTTGGTGATGCTATTCGTCAAGGTATCCTAACAGATTATAAAGTGATGGTTCTGGCAGTGGATGAAGAAATGATTGCTCGTCGTTTCCAAAATATGCTTGCAAATAAAAATTCAGAACTAGAATTTGATGATATTACAAAAATTATTGGTTGTTGGAATGGTTTAGTACGTCGAAGTAGTAACTCAGACGAAGCTTTAGGAGCAGCGATGAAACGTGCTATCGCCTTTACAGGGACTATTCGTGAGTCAAAATTAATTACAGACATGTTTACTCACGTCGTCGACCACTACTTGTATCAAGATATTGACGAAGTAGAACATCAATATGAAATTGAGATTGATCATGCCGATGGTTCCATGAATGCTTTAGAAAAGAATAAGAAAATTTCATGGTTAAAAGATGAAGTACCTGACCAAACATGTCGTATTTTATCGAACGCTCGTTTTTTAACTGAAGGTGTCGATGTTCCAGATCTAGACGCAATTATGTTCTTAAAGCCTAGGAAATCAAAAATTGATATTGCCCAAGCAGTAGGACGAGTTATGCGTAAATCGTCAGGGAAAGATTATGGATATGTTATTTTACCAATTGGTGTACCTTCTGGAAAAGATGAAAATACAGTACTCGATAACAATGAGAAATATCGTGTTGTATGGGAAGTTCTAAATGCACTGCGTTCTTTAGATGAACGTTTTGATGCGACAATAAATAAATTAGAATTGAATAAGAAGAAACCTGATCAAATTCAAATTGTTGGTGTAGGTGATGCTCCAGAAGGAGGAGAACTAACTCAGAGAGATGAACAGTTATCTATGATGTTAACAGAAGAGGATATGTCTGATTTAGAACGTGCAATTTATGGGAAGATTGTTCGTAAAGTCGGGAACGTACGTTATTGGGAAGACTGGTCAAAAGACGTAGCAGAAATTGCTCAACAGCATATGTTACGTATTCGAGTAATGCTGGAAGATACAGATAGTGAAGTGTATAAAGAGTTCCAAAAGTTTATTAAAAGCTTACGATATAATATTAATGATTCGATAAGTGAAACTCAAGCAATTGAAATGTTAGCACAGCACTTAATTACAAAACCAGTTTTTGAAGCATTATTTGACTCATATAGCTTTGTGCATAATAATCCAGTCTCTAAATCGATGGATACGATTTTATCCATACTAGATGAACAGGGGCTAATGAAGGAACAAGAAAAATTAGAATCTTTTTATGAGAGCGTTCGTGTACGTGCTGAAGGTGTAGATAATTTAAAGGCGAAGCAAGACATTATTATTCAACTATATGATAAATTCTTTAAAGTAGGATTTAAAGAAACGACAGAGCGATTGGGAATCGTATTTACACCTGTAGAGGTTGTAGACTTTATCATTCATTCAGTAGATGATGTATTGAAAAAACATTTTGGAAAATCATTAGCAAGTGAAGGTGTACATTTATTAGATCCATTCACAGGTACTGGTACATTTGTTACTCGCTTATTACAAAGTGGGTTAATTCCTAAAGAGGATTTATTACGGAAGTATACGCAAGAAATTCATGCCAATGAAATCGTATTGCTAAGTTACTATATCGCAGCCATCAATATTGAAGAAACATTCCATAGTTTATATGGTGGGGAATATATGCCGTTTGAAGGAATTGTCTTAACAGATACATTTGAAAGTACAGAGAATAAAAATTCATTTATAGATGAGTTATTTGATGAAAATAATACCCGTTTAAAACGACAACAAGAGGAACCTATTTTCGCTATTATTGGAAATCCTCCTTATTCAGCAAAACAACAAAGTGCCAATGATAATAATCAGAATGAAAAGTACCCTATTCTTGATAAAAATATTTTAGATTCTTATGTGAAGTATTCTGATGCAGTAAATAGTAACTCGATTTACGATTCTTACATTCGGGCTATAAGATGGAGTACAGATAGGTTAAAAACGCAAGGAGTAATTGCATTTGTAACAAATGGAAGCTTTATAGATGGTATTGCAGCAGATGGATTGAGAAAAAGTCTATATGCTGAATTTAACCACATTTATATATTTAACTTAAGGGGAAATCAACGAACTCAAGGAGAAGAGTCTCGTAAAGAAGGCGGAAAAATCTTTGGAAGTGGGTCACGGACGCCTGTAGCAATTACCCTATTAGTAAAAGATCCTTCTCAAAAAGAGTGTGTAATACATTATAAAGATATTGGAGACTATCTAAGCAGAGAAGAAAAATTAAAGATTATTGAGGATAAAAAAAGTTTTGGTTTATTAGAGAGTGAAATGGAAAGAATTACGCCAGATAAACATGGAAATTGGATTAATCATCAAAACGAAGAATTTGAACAATTTCTTCCACTTAATGAAGGGGAACATGAAATTTTTAAAACACGTTTAATTGGTATAGGGACAAGTCGAGATGCATGGCTAACAAATTATTCGAATGAGAATCTCAAAACTAATGTGCAGAGATTGATTAATAACTATAAGTTTGAGATGGAAAGATACCAAAAAGAATTTAAAACAGGGATGAATCTTAATGACTTTGTGAATAATAATCCTCAATTTATAAACTGGTCAAGAGGTTTAAAAAGATATCTAGCAAATGGTCAAGAAATTAATTATAACAGTGAATTAATTTCTCAAATATATTACAGACCTTTTACTAAACGCTATTTATATAATGATAACTTCCTTGTTGAATATCCTAGTAAGTGGGGTAAAGTGCATTCTAAGCAAGAAGGTTGGAAAAACTATGCTTTAATTACTTCTGGAAATGGTGGAACAAAAGACTTTTCTGTAATGATAACAGAGATGTTAACAGATCAAAATTGTTTAGATGCTATGCCTAAGGTGTACCCACTATACCTGTATGAAAAAATGGACAATACAGGATTATTTGAAAGTGATGTAGAGTATGATAGAAAAGATAATATTTCTGATGAAGTTTTAGCTATATATAAAGAGGCATATTCACAAGAGGTAACTAAAGAAGACATTTTCTATTATGTATATGGTATTCTTCATTCTAAAGAGTACCGAGAACGGTTTAATAATGATTTAAAGAAGGATATTCCTAGAATTCCATTAGTAAAAGACTTCTTTGGTTTCTGTGAAGCTGGAAAAGAGTTAGCGAATTTACATTTGAATTATGAAAATTTAGAACCATACTCATTGAATTTTAATATTAAAGATGAATCACAAGGAATTTCATATGAAGTTCAAAAAATGAAGTTTGGCAAAGGAAAAGACAAAAAAACAGACAAATCGAAAATTATCTATAATAATCAAATTACTATAGAAAATATTCCTATAAAATCACATGAATATATTGTTAATGGAAGGTCGCCAATAGAGTGGGTTATTGATCAATATCAGTATAAGATAGATAAGCCTAGTGCTATAGAAAATAATCCAAATAATTATTCAGAAAGCCCTCAATATATATTAGATTTAATAGGAAGCGTTGTTACTATGTCTTTAAAAACTTTAGAAATAATTGAGAATCTTCCTGCGTTAGATATTAAATAAAGTATGTTTTAGTTTTAAATGTATTCAAAAAGGTAGTCAAAAAAATTGATTATCTCTACAAGAGTTAATATAACAGTATTTTTGGAGGGTGGGTTCGACTCCCACCGTCTCCACCAATACATATTTGGTGGTTTTTTATTTTGTATGATATGAACCATAATTTTGCCAGTTTGGTGAGGTTATGGTTCTTTTTGTTTTGTGCTTTTATAAAATACTTAAGTTGATAGGGATGAGGCAGTACCCCTGAAACAGAAAATAAAGAAATGGTTATGGATGATAAGCAGGTAGATACTATAGCTGCTCGTAAACGCCTGATTGGTGAGTTTCTATTAATAAAATCACTTTATTCAAATGTTAACATATTTTGTCTTTTTATCCATACCTATTGTAAGATTATATAGAGTTCTCCTAATAAGCTGTTATAATGACTTTTTTTAGGAGTTTAATACCTATAAATCTTAAATTATTTTTTGGGAATAATTTTTTATCTAACCAAGTTATATTGAAGTAGAGGTGAACCATCGGTGAGGCAGGTGTTAGTAATTAAGAATGAACGGTCTTTAGCGAAGAAAATCGTAAGTGGTTTAAAGCAAGAAGGCTGTTTTATTTTAAAACTTCACAATGAAAACGAAGGTTTAAATATAGTATATGAACAAGATTGGGATATTATCATATTAGATTGGGATTCATTAAGCATGTCCGGACCAGAAATTTGCAGGCAAATACGACTTGTTAAAATGACACCGATCATTATTGTGACCGACAATATTTCTAGCAAGGATTGCGTAGCAGGGTTACAAGCAGGAGCGGATGATTATATAAGAAAACCATTTGCGAAAGAAGAATTAGTAGCAAGAGTTCAAGCTATTTTAAGGCGAAGTGATTATACTCAGCAAAATGAGCCGAATTTTGTTCAGTTTAAAGATCTCCTTGTTGATGTATCTAGCAATATTGTGAAAAAAGGCGGTAAAAATCTCTCGCTTACGAAACGCGAGTACGACTTACTTGTATTTTTAATCAAGAATAAAAACACAATATTGAGCCGTGAAATGCTTTTGAATCAGGTTTGGGGATATAACGTAGTAGTAAATCCAAATGTAGTAGACTTATATATTGGATATGTAAGAAAAAAGTTAAAGTGTGAGAAGAAAGACAGATATATTCAAACGATACATGGCAGAGGCTATTCAATGATTGAATGATAAAATAGTTTATGTGAAATATGAAAAATTAGCTATTAATGGTCATTTTTTTTACAGTAGAAATCACAGTTTATAAGGTGCTAATCTACTGGTTAGTACGTGTGGGGGATGAATTTGTTGCGCATTAGTTGAGATTATATTTAAGTTATGTTTAATTTTATTAACTCACACCATTCACAAGATTTTCACAGAATTAATGACTATACTTATTTACAGGATATTCAAATGAAAATGATTATCAATATTGATTTAGGTGAATAGTAGTTACTATCTAATTCAATCTTTGGAAGTCATCATTTTCGAAATAAATTACATAATAAGGAGTATACGTATGAAAAAAACTATGCTTTTAAAATTAGTAAGTATTCTAGCAGTTTTCACTTTAATGTTAGTAGCCTGCTCAGATTCAGGTAAAGAAACTTCGAAGGCTACTAAAGATAATAGTAGTGATAAGCCAAAAACAGTAGAAATCACTGATGCGCATGGAAAAGTTACAGTTCCTGTAAATCCAAAGAATGTAGTTGCTTTAGATAATAGAACGTTTGAAACTTTAGCTGATTGGGGAATTAAATTAGCGGCTGCTCCAAAGGATGTCATGCCTGCTGATTCAGCATATAAAAAGGATGAAAAAGTTCAAAATATCGGGAATCACCGTGAACCAAATCTTGAAATTATCGCAGCTGCAAACCCTGACCTTGTAATCGTTGGTCAAAGATTTGCTAGCCATTACGAAGAAATCAAAAAATTAGTACCAAATGCAGCAGTTATTGATCTTAATGTTGATGTTTCTGAGAAGGCTACTAAGCCTGGAGAAAACTTAGTAAAAGGACTTAAAGATTCTACAGTTACTTTAGGAAAAATCTTTGATAAAGATAAAGAAGCTAAAAAATTAGTAGCTGATTTTGATAAATCTATTGAAAATGCAAAATCTGCTTATAACGGAAAAGATAAAGTTATGAGTGTTATCGTTACTGGCGGTAATATTGGTTTTGCTGCTCCACATTCTGGTCGTGTTTGGGGACCAATGTATGAAATTTTCGGTTGGACTCCAGCATTAGAAGTTTCTAATTCTACTGCAGGTCATAAAGGTGACGACGTTTCTGTTGAAGCTATTGCACAAACAAATCCTGATTGGCTGTTCGTATTAGATCGTGATGCTGCAACATCTGATGCAGCTAAGTCAGCTCCTGCTCAGGATGTTATTTCTAAATCACCAGCTCTTCAAAACACAACTGCTGTTTCTAAAAAACAAGTTATTTATGCACCAGCAGATACTTACACAAATGAATCAATTCAGACTTATATAGAGTTATTTGGAAATATCGCAAAAACTTTAGCTAAGTAGTGTAAAGGGGTACGAAGCAGTGTCAAAAAATATAATTTCTAGGGTTGAGAATATTTCTCAACCCCAGTTTTATAATCACAATAAATTATGGACAAAATCTTTTATAATAGCGATTATAGTTGTTCTAATTTTAGGGATTATATCACTGTTTACTGGCGTTTATGATATACGTGGACAAGAGGACGGAATGGAGATGTTTTTCATCACTCGTGTTCCGAGAACAGTTGCATTAATGCTTACTGGAGCTGCAATGGCGATGGCAGGGCTTGTCATGCAACTTATTACACAAAATCGATTTGTTGAACCTACTACAACGGGGACTATTGAATGGTCAGGCTTAGGCCTGCTTTTTGTGTATTTACTATTCCCTGCCCCAACTTTAGTTCAAAGAATGACTGGTGCAATCATTTTTTCTTTTATAGGAACTATGATTTTCTTTCTATTTTTAAGAAGAGTTAAGCTTCGTTCGTCTTTAATTGTCCCGATTATTGGATTAATGCTTGGAGCAGTTATTTCTGCAGTGTCTACTTTTTTGGGACTCCTTTTTCAAATGACGCAAAGTATTGAAACTTGGTTTGTAGGTTCATTTGCTAACATTCAGGTCGGAAGATACGAATATTTATGGCTGATTGTTATCGTTACTTTGCTTATTTTTATGTATGCGAATAGATTGACTTTAGCTGGACTAGGAGAAGATGTCGCAACAAGCCTTGGCGTTAATTACAACCGAATTGTTCTTTTTGGAACAGCCCTTATTTCTTTTGCCGTTGGGATTGTTGCAGCTGTTATTGGAAACTTACCTTTCTTAGGGTTAATTGTTCCAAATATTGTTTCCATGTTTAGAGGTGATGATCTTAGAAGTAATTTACCTTGGGTGTGTCTGATCGGAATGGGGACAATAACTGCCTGTGATATCATTTCTCGAACAATTATAAAGCCTTTTGAATTACCTGTTTCTTTAATACTGGCATCAGTGGGAGCAGTCGTGTTTATTACTATTTTATTGAGAAAAAGAAAACCAAGGAGGCCACGATGATCACATTAGATTATAGAAATAAAGAAAATGTCGAAGTCGATTCTAGCCTTCATAATGAAAGTAGATCAGCTAGCGCTTTTCGTTCTAAGAAGGAAGCAAGACGTTATTGGATTGTACTGATAACATTGATTGCTTTAGGCCTCCTTTCTTCATATGGACTGTTAGTGTATAACAATCCAGTTCCGATAGATTCACCTTCTTTTATCCCAGTTGTTAAGAGAAGGATTGTAGCTATTGTTGCAATGATTATTGCAGCTGTTTGCCATAGCTTGTCGACAGTTGCTTTCCAATCCATTACGAATAATAAGATTATTACGCCTTCGCTTTTAGGTTTCGAATCACTTTATTCAGCAATTCACACGAGTACAATATTCTTCTTTGGTGCTAGTGCATTGATCAATTTTACTGGGATTGGTCCATTTTTATTTCAAATTTTTGTTATGGTCCTCATGAGTTTGATACTTTATGGATGGCTACTTTCCGGTAAATACGGAAATTTACAACTTATGCTTTTAGTCGGGATTATTATTGGTGCTGGACTAAATTCTATGTCAACTTTCATGAGAAAGTTACTTGCGCCTTCAGAGTTTGATCTTTTACAAGCAAAATTATTTGGTTCTGTTAATCATGCAGATCCTGCATATTTTCCTATTGTCATTCCGATGATTATAATTGTAGCAGTATTAATTTTTGCTCATTCTAAGAATTTAAATGTGTTATCACTAGGAAAGGATGTTGCTACTTCCTTTGGAGTTAAATATCAACCTAGTGTAATTTATACGCTTGTATTAGTAGCTATTTTAATGTCTATTTCAACAGCTTTAATTGGGCCACTTACTTTCTATGGGTTTTTAGTAGCAACTTTGAGTTATCAGGCGGCGGCAACTTATGATCATAGATATATTTTCCCAATGGCTTTTGCAATCGGATTTTTAATAATGACGAGCGCATACTTTTTAATGTATCATGTATTAAATGCTCAAGGTGTAGTTTCAGTTATTATTGAATTATTTGGTGGAATTATATTCTTAACTATAGTTTTAAGGAAGAGGGCTTTATGATAAAAATCGATAATGTTAAAAAGTTCTATACTGATAAGGTAAAAATAGGACCTTTGGATATTGAAATACCAAAAGCGGGCTTTACTTCTTTAATTGGACCAAATGGTGCTGGAAAGTCTACGACACTTTTGATGATAGGAAGACTTTTAGATATGGATGAAGGTCAAATCCAAGTAGCAAATATGGATGTTTCTGAATCCAAATCAAAAGACTTAGCAAAAGTTTTGACTATATTGCGACAAGAAAATCATTTTGTAACGAGGCTTACTGTTAGACAATTAGTTGGATTTGGACGCTTTCCTTATTCAAAGGGAAGATTAACGAAAGAGGATGAAGTTATTATTTCTAAATATATCGACTTCCTAGATTTAACGAATTTAGAGAATAGATATTTAGATGAGCTTTCTGGTGGTCAAAGACAAAGGGCATATGTAGCGATGGTATTGTGCCAAGAGACTGAATATGTACTTTTGGACGAACCTTTGAACAACCTTGATGTTGCTCGTTCTGTTCAAATGATGGAGCATTTGAGACGTGCAGCTAATGAATTTGGAAGAACAATTTTGACTGTTATGCATGACATAAATTTTGCAGCAAAATACTCTGACAAAATTTGTGCTATGAAAGATGGACAAATTGCTGCTTTTGGAACAGTAGAAGAAGTTATGGACCCAACGCTTTTGACAGATATTTTTGAAACAAAAATAGAGATTATTGATGGTCCTTATGGGCCGATCGCTGTTTATTAGTTATAAAATGTATACTGTAGCTGCTGTCTATATTTTGTAGGTAGCAGCTTTTTTGCGATTGCATTTATAAAAAAGTTATTTTACATAAGGTGAATGTGATTCTCTCGTTTTTAAAATGTCGTAATCAAAAGGGAGGAGTAACATTATGCTTACAGTGCGATTTTAGATGTGGTGATATACTGTTTATGAGTGTTTGTTGTGTCGTTTTTTGTCGGTAAGTCGATATATTATGAAAATCGCTGATATAAATTGAGTTGCGCTGATATATTTCGAAAATCGCCGATATAATTGGAGTTGCGCTGATATATTTGAAAAATCGCTGATATATTTTGGAGGGGATAAAGATGATTGTGAAAGAACGGAAAATGCCCGTACATTTGCTCCAATTAGAAGCTTTACTTAGAAGATTGCCTGCTCATCATCCAAAAAGGAACGTGGTGGCTGAAAATTTAGCGAAATTTATGGCTGGCTATAAAGGAGAGCAGGCAATTGAATATCCGCTTAGTTTTCTATCTGAAACAAAATATAGCATTTTACATGACATTAGATTGTTTGATCAGAAACATTATTTCCAAATTGATGCCCTCATAATTTCCTCATGTTTTCTTCTTTTTCTTGAAATAAAAAATATCATTGGTACGTTAATTTTTGATGCAAAGTTTAATCAACTCATTCGAATCGTAGATGGTGCTTCAGAAGAGGGTTTTCCAGATCCGCTTTTACAAGTGAAACGGCAAGAGATGCAGCTGAGAAAATGGCTGAGTTTGCATGGTTTATATAATATTCCGATTGAATCTCTCATTGTAATTAGTTCTCCTCGTACAATTATTAAAACTTCAGATGAAATGCTTCCTAATAAAATTATCCACGGTGCAAATTTACCTAATAGAATCAAACAAATGGAAAATCAATATAAAGAAGATATAATTGGTAATGTAGATGGACTTATAAATCAGATTATGAATGAGCACATTCCGCAACGACAAAATATTTTGGCACAATATAAATTAAAAAAAGAGGAATTACTAAAGGGCGTGCAGTGTGAGGAATGTTTTACAATGGCAATGTTAAAAGAAAAACAGGGCTGGCGTTGCTCAAACTGTAATAGTACGTCTAAAAATGCTCATTTACGTGCTTTACAAGACTACACACTTCTGTTTGGAACAATAACTACCAATAGCAAATTGAGGGACTTTCTTAATATGCAATCTAGTTCTGCGGTTAAAAGACTCCTCAAAACAATGAACATCCCACACACCGGCACCAACAAAGGGCGAAAATATGATTTAACCCACCTCCAATTATAATTTTGCTATAATAAATATGTACTTATACGAAGGGGAGTTTAATGAGAAAATGAAATCATTTAATATTGATCATTTTATCGCGAGTGTTTTACAGTGGATATTAAATATAGCGTTAATTATATTATCCATTGTCTTATCTATTTTTTTAATTAACGAGACGATTACTTTTATTCAATACATATTTTCAACAAAGGAATATACGTCGTATAAATTGGTTGAAAGTATTATCGTCTATTTCTTATACTTCGAGTTCATCGCATTGATTATTAAGTATTTTAAGTCGAACTACCATTTTCCGTTACGTTATTTTATTTATATTGGAATCACGGCGTTAATTCGATTGATTATTGTGTCTCATGAGGAACCGATGGAGACGTTATTATACGCAGGAGCAATTCTTATTTTAGTTATCGCTTTATACATATCTAATATGAGGGATTTGAGAAAAGAGTAGTCTATATTTAGGGGTTTTTGCTTTATCCCGCTTTAATGGGCTGTAAGACCCCCCACTGATTAAAGTTTCACTTTATATAATATGAAATCCGATTAATAAAATAACGATGAACGTGATAGCAAATACACCCCACCATAACGTATGAGTTTGTCCTCTTCTTTTTCTTGCTACGAGAATTTCCATCGACATAATAAGGATAAGAGCGAATACTGCTTTTATCATAGAAATGACAGGGAAGTTTTTAATAACTACCATTCCGATTCCTGAACCTAACATAAGAACATAAAATGCACGTTGCCCCCACAGTGTAAATTCTTGTTTGTTAAGCATGTAACTCATAATAAATAAGATGATAAGAATTGCCCATGATCCCGCGTGAATTTGATAAAAAGTATTAAGCATTACAGTTCACTCCCGTATGTATGTTGTTTTTTTGAAAATAAGATTACGAATCCGATAGAAAGTATCGTTATCATACCGCCTATTATGAAAGATATTGCCCCTTGTGATGTAAATATCATTGTGAAAAATACTGGTCCGATAATTCTTCCTAAACTGTCAAATGAATAATTTAAGCCTGAAATGGTACCGTGATCGCTTTTTATTTGTTTTGTTAGAAAGGATAAGGTACATGTTCGTACGAGTGCGTTTCCAGCTGTGAAGATGGATAAACAAATACCAGCCCATAGTAAGTTCGTAATGAATGGGATTAAAAATAAGCCTGTTGCAGAAATGATTTGTCCGATTATAATGTAGCGTTTTTCATCTCCGTTACGAATGTAGCGTATGAGTCCACCTTGTATAAATGCATCTACTAGGCCGCTTGCTAAAAAGATTATGCCGATTTGTAATGGTGTAATGCCGATTGCTTGTTTACCAAATAGTTGATAAGTGCCTTCTAATCCAGCTAATGCCATAGAAATTGTGAAGGTAATGAAAAATAATCCAATTGATGCAGCTGGTAAATGAATGAATTTTTTAAATGGATTTTCAGCATGTTTTTCTTCTGCATTGTTTAAACTCTCTTTAAAAGTAAAACATGTATAGAGAAATAAAATGAGAAGAAGATTGCTAGCAATTTGGAACGGAACCGCATTTCCAAAATGGCTTAGCATACCGCCAATTGCTGGCCCGACAATAAAGCCCATGCCAATGCAAGCACCCATCAGTCCTATATAACGATTACGCTCATTTTCATTGGTCATATCGACAATGGAAGCTGTTGCAGCGGTGTATAATGCCCCTGCAAATAATCCGTTTAGGCTTCTTGTGATGTATAAGCCAGTTACATTATCAATCAGTAAACCTGTTAAGAAAAAACTAATGGAATATCCGAGTATACCAATTAGTAGTACAGGACGCCGACCAGCTCGATCAGCAATCTTTCCCCAAAGTGGAGCTGTTAAGAATGAAGCAAGCGAATAAGAAGATAACAGCATCCCTAAATGATGTGACGGCACATGTAAATTTGTAATGATTTCTGGTAGAACAGGGATAATCATGCCGAATCCTAAAAAGATAAAAAATTGAACGGTCATTAACGGAAGTATATTCCTTTTCATCATATCCTCCTTTCCTTTTATTATTTAAATGACATATGACCAAATAGTCATATGGTTATAATAATGGTTTATTAAAAGGAGTACAATCGATATAATAAAATTGAAACAAATTATTCATAATTTCAAAGTCCGGTTAGGAGAATTAAGAATGTCTATTCGTTATGCATTACTTGGACTACTTTCAAAAAAAGAACAAACTGGTTATGACTTGTATCATACGTTTCAAGAACAACTCATTTATTTTTGGAATTCAAGTCATTCACAAGTGTATAAAGAATTATCAAAAATGGAGCAGGATAACCTGGTTACGTTCGAATATATTTATCAAGAAGGAAGTCCAAATAAAAAAATATATTCTTTGACGAAAGAGGGGGAAAAGGCTCTTGTTGAATGGATTATTTATTCGAAAACGAAGCCCCAACGTATAAAGGATGAGTTTTTATTAAAAGCCTCAAGTTTTAATGTTATTTCAGTAGGTGAAGCTATTTCACTATTACAGAAGATAATTGATAGAGAAGCGCATGTAATACGGGAAACTCAAAAATGGAAAGATTATAGTTTTCCGGATCAGTCGTCTATTCGTAAACAGGTAATCGGAGAGTATATTACTGTTGAATATGGAATAAGGTATTCAAAAATGTACATCGACTGGTGTGAATGGGCAATTGAAGTGTTAGAAACATTACGAGAAGAAGAGTAAGAGAAGGTAGTGCAGACAAAGGTTTGCACTACTTTTTTATCCCGCTTTAATGGGCAGTAAGACCCCCACCTCAAAATGCAGCGAAAGCAAAGAAGTTAGGTGGGGATCGGGCTGATTAAATCTTGACCTTTAAGTTACTTGAAAGTTTACAATGTAAATAGGGCGTTTGAAATTGAAAAAAATTGAGAAATTAAGTGAAGAGGTTTCTTTTACTTGGAGGTTATAGAAATGAGTCAGGAATTGAAATTGCGTCCATTAGAGCGAGAAGATTTAAAGTTTGTACACGAACTGAATAATAATGCACATATTATGTCGTATTGGTTTGAAGAGCCGTATGAGGCATTTGTAGAGCTGCAAGACTTATACGATAAACATATACATGATCAAAGCGAACGCCGATTTATCGTTGAAAAGGACAATGAAATGGTTGGATTAGTTGAGTTAGTAGAAATCGATTATATTCACCGTAGAACGGAATTCCAAATTATTATTGATCCGAACTATCAAGGATATGGTTATGCAGCGGAAGCGACGCGTTTAGCGATGGATTACGCTTTTTCTGTATTAAATATGCATAAACTCTATTTAGTTGTTGATAAAGAGAATAAAAAAGCTGTACATGTTTATAAAAAGGTTGGATTTATGGTGGAAGGTGAACTGCTAGACGAGTTTTTCGTGGATGGTAACTATCATAATGCAATAAGGATGTGTATGTTCCAAAAGGCATACTTTGGAACGAAATAACCGATTGAAAAAGCTATAGATAATATTGTGTCTATAGCTTTTTTTGTAATGTAAACAGAAATTATTTATCGAAAAACAATAAATAATTATTGACTTGTGATACTGTCGGGCTTATTATGATGGTAATAAGATCAATGAAAATTAAAGGAGAGTACAAGATGAAAAACAAATATGTAGTAGCTATTTCTTTCATGATTTTAGCGATTATTACTTTAGCTATACATGCTTCAAACAGTAAAGTAGGAGCGAATGGATTCCTTGAAGAACCTTTCTTTTTCCTAGTACCAATAAGTTATGTATTGTTCTTTAGCGGTATTGGTGTATTATTATTTGGATTTATTACTTCAAAGCTGAAAAAGGGCAATAGATAGGGACAAAACACTCACTATGAGATAGAAACATACCATATGGAAGAAAAAGAATAAGTGAGATGAATCATGATGAACCATCATTTTTATAATGGAAGACAAGTAGGAGCAGCTATTACTTTAGCTGGCGCACAGGGAACCATTCATGCTGTGAATCAAGTGATTCAAATGCAGCAACAAGCATATTTGGCACAAATGATGCAAGGACAGTATATGCCATACTCACAACTTCCAATGCAAAGTGTGCATTATGATGTGCATCCAGCGGGGGTGTTTTCCATTCCATATGGCGGGACTTACTTCTTATAAAAAGAAAGCGACTGATAAGAGTCGCTTTCTTTTTATATTCTGCCTAGATGCATTCCGAGGAATGCAAAGAGGATACCAATGATATAAGTAGCACTTAAATATAGAAATAGTATGCTAAGGTTTTTACGATTGAAGAGCTGAATGGACTCTAGCTTAAATGTTGAAAATGTCGTGAAGGCACCCATAAATCCAGTGCCTAACAATAATTGCGAACCTGTAGTGACTCCGTTGCCAATTATATATCCGAGTAAAAACGCTCCTGTTATATTAATGAGAAATGTAGCGATTGGAAAGGGAGTTTTATTTCTTTTTTTAAACCAATTGCTAATTGCAAATCGTGTAATGGCACCGAAAAATCCTCCTGTTGCTACTAATAAAGCTTCTATCATAAATGATCACCTTCCGTAAGATGTTTCTTAATTAAGAAATCACCTAATGTATAGCCAAGTCCAGACATAATGAGGCCACCAAGTATGCTGCATGATACATATAAGAAGGCTATGCTCCACTCGGAATGATTGATCAATTGAATAGTCTCTACACTAAATGTTGAAAATGTCGTAAAGGAACCGATGAATCCAGTCCCGATGCCTGTGATAATTTCTGCAGGCAAGATGTTTCGCTGAGCGATATACGTAGTCAGCCATGCTAATAAGAAGCAGCCAACTAAGTTAATGAGTAATGTAGCTAGTGGAAATGTATGATGCCAAAATTCCTGAATCGTAAGACCTAAATAATAACGAGAAAGGGCCCCTAATATGCCAGCAATGCCAACGATAATATAAATCAATTTTCTCACCTCTTTAAATAGCTTGCTCAAAAAAATAGACTCCTACCAGTAGTGATACTGGTAGGAGTCATTAGCTAAGCAGCGTTTATGGCGAACTCCATCGCCTATAATTATTACATATAGTGTACTAAACATTGCGCTTGATTTCCAGTGAAGGAGTTAGGGGATTTTGTATTTTTGATAATGTAAGAGCAAGAGTTGTTGTTTATAAACTAAATATAGTGATATAAGGTTTTTGATATGATAAAATATTTGTTATGTCTGTCATTCAGTTTTAATTAACTGAAAATAAAGATAATTAAGTTATGTGTTTTAGAAAAGGGGCGTTTATTTGAAGAAGTTATTAAAAATAGTACTTATATGTATTTTAGTAGGGGTAGGAGTTGTAGGTGGTTTTTTAGGGTATATGACACTTACTAAAGAACAGCCTGCTGATGTTGTAAGTTTGAAGGTGGAAAATAATAAAGAGCGCGTATTAGCGACAGGAAATGAATTTAAAGTTACAACATTTAATATTGGATATGCCGGATTAGATAAGGACCAAGACTTCTTTATGGATGGAGGAAAGGGGTCTGGTTCAAGTAGTAAAGAGCAAACGGAAGTTAACTTAAAGAATATGCTTTCGTTTTTACAAAATGAGAATAGTGATTTTGCGTTATTACAAGAAGTCGATATAAAATCAATGCGATCTTTTGATGTAAATGGGCATGAATTTTTGAAAAATGGATTACCTAATTATGCTTCATCGTTCGGAAAGAACTATGATACAAAATGGGTCCCTGTCCCAATTACAAGTCCAATGGGATATGCGGAGGCTGGATTAAGTACATTTTCTAAATATAAAGTTCAAACAGCAGAGAGGTTCCAGCTTCCTGGAATGGAGCCTTGGCCGAAGCGTTTGTTTGATTTAGATCGAGCGATTGTTGAGCATAAAATTCCTGTTAGTAATGGGAAGTTTGTTAGACTCGTAAATTTACATTTGTCTGCGTACGATGAAGGCGGGAAAATTAGAAAACAGCAAGTAGAGTTTTTAAAAGAATATATGAACAAGCATTATAAAAATGGTGATTACGTAATAATGGGCGGAGATTGGAATCAATTACTTTCTAACGTTCAATTAAGTGATCCGAAGTTTGTGAAAGAGCGTCCTGAATGGTTGGTAGAGTTACCGAAGGACTTTACTGATGGTGGCTTTAAGTGGGCTGTAGACTCATCTGTTATGACGGTGAGAGACGATGTGAAGAAGTATGTAGAAGGCGAAAACTTCGTCACGATTATTGATGGCTTTATCGTTTCACCGAATGTTGAGATTGTAAATGTGCAAGGAAAAGATTTAAAGTTTGAAAATAGTGATCATAACCCAGTGAGTGCGGTATTTAAGCTGAAGTAATTAAGTGCAGAAGGTGGGACTATATATGGAATGGTTAAAGAAAACTTGTTTTTCTAACCTTGAGAAAGAATCACAGAAAAATCATTTATTGCTGTTTATTACAATTTGTAGTTTCTTCCTTGGAATCATCGCGATTGGGTATTACGGATATATTTTTACAGAGAGAGCAATCGCATTTTGGGTTTGTGGTATTTCTGTCGTTGTATTTGGAACGCTTCTTACTTTTATAGAAAGCATGGAAGCGATGTATAAATATATCATGACGTTTATGTTACTTACGATGTCTTTCATTATGGTACAAGCTTTTAATGAAAGCCCAGCTGTATTTCAAATGGTCTATTTTACACTAGCCGTTTCACTTATTTATTTAAGTGAACGTCTCGTTGTAATTCTCGGCGGAGTGGCAGTTGTAATCACATTTATTCTTTGTAGTTATTGGCCAGAGCAATTTTTTGCTTATACAGCAGCATCTGAAGCTGCAAACTTCGCAAGCTTGTTAGCGATCGTGACAATCGCTATGTGGGGCGTCACGAAAATTGGTTCTAACTTACTGGCTCGTTTAAGTGATGAGAAGCAAGAAGTAATGAGAAAAGCTCAGGAGTTAGAAGAAACGCAAAGGCTTATTGAGGAAACGGTTGTGAAACTAGATCGTAATTTCAATTATTTAAGACAAAATATGAATACATCGATGGAGTCAATGAGTGAAATCAATTTTGCTTTTGAAGAGGTAGCAGTTGGCACGCAATCACAATCAGAGATGATCCATCGTTCGGTAGAAGTATTGAACGATATGGAGGGAAATATTGAACAAATCATTTCTCAAGTAAGAAATGCATCGATTCGTGTTGATGAAAGCTTAGAAATTTCAAAAGGTAGTGTACATACTCTACGAAGTTTTGAAGCGAATATGAGAAGTTTAAATGATGTTGTTTCACAATCAGGAATTATATTTAGAGATTTAATGATGCAATCGAAACAAATTAATGAAATTGTAGATGTAATAACGAATATTTCAAGTCAGACGAGTTTGCTAGCTTTAAATGCAAATATTGAAGCTGCAAGAGCAGGTGAGCATGGAAAAGGATTTGCTATTGTAGCGAATGAAGTATTAAAGCTTGCTGAGGAATCGAATCGTTCTGCGGGAAGAATTCAAGGGATTTTGAAGGATTTTAGTAATCAAGCAAGTAAGGTAGAAGTGCAAGTAGAGAAATCAGAAAGAGTACAAGAAGAATGTAATGAAATGCTAGTAAGTGTTTTAACAAATGTAACGGATTTAGGGAAATTTATTGATGAAATTAATGATGTAATGAGAGAAATCGTTGGTCATCAAGAAAGTTTCCAAGTTAAAACGACGAATATCGTAAAGGATGTTACACATGGTTCCAATGTAATCCAGCAAACTTCTGCAGCTACAGAAGAAGTGTTAGCAAGTGTGGAAGAAGAAAAACATCGAAATGATACATCTGTGAAGACATTACATACTGTTAGCGAGCAAGTGAAATTGTTAGAAAATATTTTAGAAAAGTAATATCACTTAAAAAGGGCACAACGTTTGTGCCCTTTTTTCATTTAAACGAAGACTTGCTCGGATTTTAATTGCTTTTCTGCTCGTTTTCTGCCAAGCTTAAGAAGATGAAATTCAGCTAATAGCGGAATTAAAATACTTCAAAGAAAGAATTAAATAGGTGACGTATATGATCGAAGTTAAGACTTCTGAACTTAGTGATGGAGAATTTAATAGAGGTGTATTTGCAACTCGTGATATTAAAAAAGGTGAGTTGATACACGCAGCGCCAGTTATCTCTTACCCGAATGAACAGCATGAACACATTGAGAAAACATTACTTGCTGACTACGCATTTGAGTATGGGATTAATCATACGGCAATCCTTTTAGGATACGGCATGTTATTCAATCATTCATATACACCGAATGCGACGTATGATATTGTCTTTGAGAATCATACATTTAACTTCTATGCTTATAAAGATATAAAAGCAGGAGAAGAAATCTTAATCAATTATAATGGTGAAGTGGATAACGATGAACTGTTATGGTTTGATAAAGAAAAAGAAGAGAACGAAAAGTAATTTAAAATAAGTAATGAAAAAGATGTTTTTACATAGGTAAAAGCATCTTTTTTATTGATGAAAATAAAGCAAAAATTACAAAAAAATACCACTTTATTTTCGTGTGGTATAGTAAGATACTGAAGGGTAGTGTTTTGAAAAAGTAATATATTTTACAAATTGTTGTCTTTCTGATGACATGTCAAGTTTAGTAGCCTATTTGGGTTGCTTTATTATGCAATATATATTTTAATATGAGTGGCACCTCTTATAAATTAAGAGGTTAATAGGTGTCTCGAATTGATTTTGGGTACACTGTATCCACCACTTTAGGTTCATTTCATGTATGTGGGGATATTATGGGCCCGTATAACGGGATAAAAAGAATATAGAAATAGAGGAATCGTAAAATGAATATGCAAGAGGTTTATGAATATTTAAGTACGGTATTGCCTGAAGGTCATGTGAAACAAGATGAAATGTTAAAGAATCATACGCATATTAAAGTTGGCGGAAAAGCAGATGTTTTTGTTGCGCCGACAAATTATGACGAAATTCAAGAAGTTATTAAATATGCGAACAAATATAATATTCCAGTTACGTTTTTAGGAAATGGATCGAATGTTATTATTAAAGATGGTGGAATTCGCGGGATTACAGTAAGTTTAATTCATATTACAGGTGTTACTGTAACAGGAACGACGATTGTAGCACAGTGCGGTGCAGCAATTATTGACGTATCACGTATTGCGTTAGACCATAACTTAACGGGTCTTGAATTTGCTTGTGGTATTCCAGGTTCAGTTGGCGGAGCATTATATATGAATGCAGGTGCATACGGCGGTGAGATTTCGTTTGTATTAACAGAAGCTGTCGTAATGACAGGTGATGGAGAGCTACGTACTTTGACGAAAGAAGCATTTGAATTTGGATATCGTAAGAGTGTATTTGCGAACAACCATTACATTATTCTTGAAGCGAGATTTGAACTTGAAGAAGGTGTACATGAAGAAATTAAAGCAAAAATGGATGATTTAACGTTTAAACGTGAGTCAAAACAGCCTCTAGAATATCCTTCATGCGGTAGCGTATTTAAACGCCCACCAAATAACTTTGCTGGTAAATTGATTCAAGAATCAGGACTACAAGGTAAGCGAATTGGTGGAGTGGAAGTTTCTCTAAAACACGCTGGATTTATGGTGAATGTTGATAACGGAACGGCACAAGATTATATTGATTTAATTCACTTTGTACAAAAAACAGTTGAAGAGAAATTTGGCGTGAAGTTAGAGCGTGAAGTAAGGATTATTGGAGAAGATAAAGAATAACATATACGTATGAAACTGCGAATTATTTTAAAATAACATTTGGGTATTGTTGACAATTTGTTTACAATTCAATATAATGGCTAATAATTTAACAAATAACATACGTTGAAAGAGCCCAGTAGCAGTTTGTCACTGTTAACGAGAGAGCTAGGGGATGCTGGAACCTAGCACAAACAAACTTGTGAATTACACTCTGGAGTATCTTAGGTAATGCTAAGCGGATTGGCAATCGATACTATTGCTGAGAGTGGTATGAGTAGCTATGCTATTTATACAAACTGGGTGGTAACACGGTGAATCATCGTCCCTATGTCATAGACATAGGGATTTTTTGTTTTTAAAAAATAAAGGGGATGACAAAAAATGAACATTATTGATGAATTAGAATGGCGCGGCGCCATTAATCAACAGACTGACGAAGAAGGTTTACGTAAGCTAGTAGAAGAGAAAAAGATTTCGCTATACTGCGGAGTTGATCCGACTGGTGATAGTATGCATATCGGACATTTGATTCCGTTTATGATGATGAAAAGATTTCAGTTAGCTGGCCATCATCCGGTTATTTTAATTGGCGGAGCAACAGGAACAATTGGTGATCCAAGTGGACGTCAATCAGAACGCCAACTTCAAACGCTAGAAGTAGTTCAACATAATGTGGATGCGTTAACAGCACAAATGAAAAAGCTATTTGATTTTGGCGGAAATAGCGAAGTAAAGATGGTAAATAACTACGATTGGACACATGAAATAAATATTATTGAGTTTTTACGTGATTACGGGAAAAACTTTAGCATTAATAGTATGTTAGCAAAAGATATCGTAGCAAGTCGTTTAGATACAGGAATTTCTTTCACAGAATTTACGTACCAAATCCTGCAAGCGATGGACTTCCATCATTTATACACGAAAGAAGATGTTCAACTGCAAATTGGCGGTAGTGACCAATGGGGAAATATTACGAGTGGTTTAGATTTAATTCGTAAGTTAGAAGGGCACGAAGCGAAAGTATTCGGATTGACGATTCCGTTACTATTGAAATCTGATGGTACGAAGTTTGGTAAATCAGCAGGTGGTGCCGTTTGGCTTGATCCTGAAAAAACAACACCATTTGAATTTTACCAGTTCTGGGTGAATACAGATGACCGTGATGTCGTTAAATACTTGAAATACTTTACGTTCTTAACGAAAGAGCGCATCGATGAGTTGGCAGTGAAGGTAGAGACAGAGCCTCATAAACGTGAAGCGCAAAAAGTATTAGCGGAAGAAATGACGAAATTCGTTCATGGAGAAGAAGCGTTGCTACAAGCTGTGAAAATTACAGAAGCGTTATTTAGCGGAGATATTAAATCGTTAACAGCCGATGAAATTGAACAAGGCTTTAAAGAAATGCCAACATTTCAGTCTTCAAAAGAGACGAAAAATATCGTAGAATGGCTCGTTGATTTAGGAATCGAACCATCTAGACGACAAGCACGCGAAGATATTAATAATGGAGCTATTTCTATGAATGGCGAAAAAGTAACGGATGTAGGTACGGATGTTACGGTAGAAAATTCATTTGATGGACGATTTATTATTATTCGTAAAGGGAAGAAGAACTACAGCCTTGTGAAGTTAGGATAGTAAACAAGACGGAAAAATTATATCGGCGATTTTTCGAATATATCGACCGTAACTCGAATTATATCGGCGATTTTTAAAATATATCGACCGTAACTCGAATTATATCAGCGATTTTCTCGATATATCGATTTACCGACAAAAGGTGACAATAAAAGCTGTTCCAAAACGGGACAGCTTTTATTGTGAAAAAGTCAGTATATTTAGATAAATTTAAAGGGTATATCATTTTTTTGACGAATAAATAAGTTAGAGAAAATTACGGATAAAGTGAAACTTTAATCAGTGGGGGTCTTACTGCCCATTAAAGCGGGATAAAAATAGCCCGAACCATGCAGGGCATGATTCGGGCTTATATTCAGATTAGTAAGCTAAGCTGAATAGACCTTTAATGTGTGATAAGTAACGAACGTTACTTGCTTCTTTCATTAATGATGCTGGTAAGCCTTTAAGTGGAGTATTGCTTGCTCCGATTGTAGCAACAGCATCTTTACGTCCTAGACTAGCAAGTGTTCCAGAGTTTACAGGTGCGAACTCTTCGAATGCTTTGCCTTCTAGTGCTGCGTATAAGTTGTATCCAATTAACTCACCCATTTGCCAAGCGATTTGTGCAGTTGGTGGGTATGGACGTCCGTCTGGAGCGAAGACAACAGCGCTGTCTCCAGCAACGAATACGTTTTTGTGAGAAGTAGATTGTAGGTATGCATCAACTGTTGCACGACCACGGTTTACTTCAAGACCTGATTCACCGATTAGTGGGTTACCTTGAACGCCACCTGTCCAAACGAATGTGTTAGCAACAAGTTTTTGACCGTCTTTTAAGTCAATTTCATTGCCAGCAACGTTTGTTACAGGAAGACCAGTTAAGAATGTAACGCCGCGTGCTTCTAGGCTAGTAGTTGCACGTTCGATTAAGTGGTCTGGTAATACTGGAAGGATTTTTGGACCTGCTTCAACAAGAAGAAGTTTAACTTCTTTTGGATTTACGCCGTGGCTTTTTGCAAGTTTAGGCATAATGTCAGCAAGCTCACCAACTAGCTCAACGCCAGTTAATCCGCCACCACCGATTACGATTGTAGCATCAGCTTCGTTTTTCGTTTTCGCGTATTCACGAATACGGTCTTCAACGTGTTTGTAGATTTTGTTTGCATCAGCAGCAGATTTTAATACCATGCTGTTTTCTTCTAGTCCTGGAATACCGAAGTAAGCAGTTTTACTTCCTAAAGCAACTACAAGTGCATCGTAAGATAAAGTAGTGCCGCCAGCTAATTTGATTTCTTTGCTATCAACTGAGAATGACTCAACTGTTGCGATTTTAAGATCGATATCTTTACCTTTGAAAAGCTTTGTAAGTGGCATTGCAACTGCTTGCTCAGACACGTTACCAGCTGCAAGGCGGTGTAGTTCAGTGATGATTTGGTGTGTTGGGTATTGGTTAATCACTGTAACTTGTGCTTCTGATTTGCTGTAATATTTACGTACGTTTAAAGCGGCAAGAAGACCGCCATAACCAGCGCCTAAGATGACAATTTGTTTTGACATAGTATGATATCCCCCGTCTTTACTAATTGTTGTTATAAGTTAACTTATTTATTGTTACGTTCTGCACTAATTTGAAGATATGCGTTCACAAAGCGGAACATTTTTTGTGCTTGTGGATCTTTTAGTAATTTTAAAAGACCGAATAGGCCGATAACTTCGTTGCTTTCGTCAGCACGGTCTTTCGCTTCGATTGCAGTTGCAGCCATGCTTTTCACTGTATCTTTTACAGGTTCTACAAGCTCTGTGATTGCACCAACAGTGTCGCTTTTTAATACTTCATCAGTAGCAACAGTTTGAGCGAAGTCATAAGACTTAGTTAAAATGTTAACAAGCTCAGTTAATTTTGGAAGCTGTTCTACTAGTGTTGTTAATGATTCTTGTACCTCAGGTTTTAACAACTGATCAAGTACATCAAGTTGTCCTTGGCTAGCAGAAATTTGTACAGTTTCTTGTTCTGGCTTTGTTTGAGTCATAGTTTCTGGCATCTCCAATTCTCCTTTACGATAGCAATACTCTTATTTTTGATAAGTAAGATAGTAAACGGTTACGAAACTTTATACAAAGTTTCACAAAACACAATAAAATGCCTTTAAATTTATGACAGCAAGTAAGCTGCAAACATAAATCTAAAACCATAACGTCTTACTTATTATTTATGAACTGTCCGATATATGGCTTGTCCGCATAATGGAAAAGCTCCGTTACCGGAAAGTGTATATAATATATATCCTATATTATATACTATATACACCTATGTTAACATAAAAATGATTCCTAATTATTTGATATTGAGTGTATAACGTAGTACTGACAAGGTATGGAAGCGTATAAAATATTTTGTTCCAGTTAGAAATGTACATATATATAAACAAAAAAAGGAAAAAACGAACAAATTCACGTTCGTTTTTTCCTTTTTCCTTTTATTCACTTTCTGCAATTAGCATCGATGTCTTACCTTCTTTTTCAAGATGGCATTCGCCCCAAGTACAAAGGGAATCAAGAATGGATTCTAAAGACCAACCGTAGTCTGTAAGGGAATATTCTACTTTCGGTGGTACTTGATTGTATACCTTTCTTTGAATAACGCCGTCGTCTTCTAGTTCGCGTAATTGCTGCGTTAACATTTTTTGTGTAATACCAGGCATAAGACGTTTTAATTCACTCGTTCTCTTTGTACCTTTCGTTAAGTGACAAAGAATAACGACTTTCCATTTTCCGCCGATAACTTCTAAAGTCGCTTCAACGGGAATGTTATATTTCTTCATATAAAAATCTCCTTTGATGAATCTAGATTGCATTTCTCCAACAAAAGAAGCTAAATCATTTAAATGTTACTAAAAAGTACCTATAGCACTTTAAAGTACGTACTTTTTATCATGTTGAATATGTTCCATAATAGCATACGTAAGAGGGAAATGAGTAGTACGGTACTAAAAAGTGCCTATGTTACTTTTTGGTACCTATCGTACTTTTAAGTGCGTTCTTCAAAAAAAGAGCGAAGCCATTCATAATAGCATATATGAGCAATAAAGTTATTTTTGTAGAAGAAAAAAGGCCTTTATTCACACTATTATGATTGGATTTCTCGTATTAAGGAGGGGTTCAATTGAATTCATATACAGTATCTTCTTCGGCTATGCAGACGAATCGAAGAAGTATGTTTGCTTTATTAGCACTAGCAATTAGTGCGTTTGGAATTGGTACAACCGAATTTATTAGTGTCGGTTTATTACCATCTATTTCAGAGGATTTACATGTTTCTGTTACAACAGCGGGTTTAACCGTTTCTTTATATGCGTTAGGAGTAGCGTTCGGTGCCCCGGTATTAACGTCAGTAACAGCTAGTATGTCGCGAAAGACATTATTAATGTGGATTATGATTATTTTCATTATTGGTAATGGAATTGCGGCAGTGGCAACAAGCTTTACTGTGTTACTTATCGCAAGGGTTGTATCTGCGTTTGCACACGGCGTTTTTATGTCGATAGGATCGACAATTGCGGCTGCGCTTGTACCTGAGAATAAACGTGCGAGTGCAATTGCATTTATGTTTACTGGTTTAACGGTTGCGACCATTACAGGTGTGCCAATTGGAACATTTATCGGTCAGCAATTTGGATGGAGAGCATCGTTTATGGTAATTGTGGCAATTGGAATCGTTGCCTTAATCGCCAACAGTATGCTCATTCCTTCTAATTTAAAAAAAGGTACGTCTGTATCATTTCGCGATCAGTTTAAGCTGATTACAAATGGAAGACTATTACTTGTATTTATCATTACTGCATTAGGGTACGGGGGAACATTCGTAACATTTACGTATTTATCTCCCCTATTACAAGAAGTGACAGGATTTAAAGCAAGTACCGTTACAATTATTTTGTTAGTGTACGGAATTGCAATTGCGATTGGGAATATGGTCGGCGGAAAATTATCAAATCATAATCCGATTCGAGCGTTATTTTACATGTTCTTTATTCAAGCAATTGTATTATTTGTTTTAACATTTACAGCGCCGTTTCAAGTCGCTGGATTCATCACAATTATTTTTATGGGACTATTCGCATTTATGAATGTTCCAGGACTACAAGTATACGTTGTTATATTGGCTGAACGATTTGTACCTAGCGCTGTTGATGTGGCATCCGCGATTAACATTGCGGCATTTAACGCTGGAATCGCTCTTGGTGCTTATTTAGGTGGTATTGTAACGAACTCGTTAGGATTAATTCATACAGCTTGGGTAGGCGGTGTGATGGTAGTAGGTGCTGTTATTTTAACGGCGTGGAGTATGACTTTAGAAAAAAGAGATCAAGTGAAATAGAAGGAGAGAAAATATAATGAAAAATTTACAAAGTACAACAACATTGCATAACGGTGTAGAAATGCCTTGGTTCGGTTTAGGCGTATTTAAAGTAGAAGATGGGCCAGAACTTGTAGAAGCTGTAAAATCAGCGATTAAAGCAGGATATCGCAGCATCGATACAGCTGCAATTTACGGAAATGAAAAAGCTGTAGGTGAAGGAATTCGTGCAGGTATAAAAGAAGCAGGCATTTCTCGTGAAGATTTATTCATTACTTCAAAAGTGTGGAATTCGGATCAAGGATATGAAACGACACTTGCTGCATATGAAGAAAGCTTAAAAAAATTAGAGCTAGATTATTTAGATTTATATCTTGTTCATTGGCCTGTAGAAGGGAAATATAAAGATACGTGGAGAGCGTTAGAAACACTTTATAAAGAAGAGCGCGTACGTGCAATTGGCGTAAGTAACCTCCAAATCCATCACTTACAAGATGTAATGAAAGATGCAGAAATTAAACCAATGATTAACCAAGTGGAATACCACCCTCGTTTAACACAAAAAGAACTACAAGCTTTCTGTAAAGAACAAGGTATTCAAATGGAAGCATGGTCACCATTAATGCAAGGGCAATTATTAGATAATGAAACATTACAAGCAATTGCGGAGAAACACGGTAAAACGACAGCTCAAGTGATTTTACGTTGGGATCTTCAAAATGGAGTAATTACAATTCCAAAATCAACGAAAGAACACCGTATTATTGCAAACGCTGATGTGTTTAACTTTGAATTAACGAAAGAGGACATGGAAAAAATCGATGCGTTAAACCAAAATCACCGTGTTGGTCCAGATCCTGATAACTTTGATTTCTAAGATGAAGGTGAGAAAAAAGAGTGTGTAAAAGCACTCTTTTTTTGTGCATAAAAATAGTTTCTAAATAAATACTACTTAGTATTAAGTTTGTTATTAAGGGGCTGTAAACATGAATATAAAGCAATCGTTCAAAATTTTAGCTATGTTTTTAAGTGTTTTATTTGTGTTATTCCCACTTCAAAAGGCATTCGCAGAAGTTATGGACCATACAAAGTATCAAATGGATTGGAGCTATAGTAAGTCCAAGAAGAAACCAATCCGCACAGAGCTTATTAAAACGGCAGATGGGAAAATTGCTTTTTGCTTAAATGTAGATTTGAAATCTCCAAGCGGTCAAGATTTACCGGAAATGGGGAAAGTGGATATTAATGTGTACCGTGTACTATTGAATGGATATCCACAAAAGAGCCCGCAAGAATTGGGTGTTTCTGATTGGAGAGAGGCACATTACGCAACGCAGCTTGCAGTGTGGAATGCATTAAAACAAATCGATATTAATGATTTAGACTTCCGTAATAAAAATGTAGAAAAGTTAACGAAAGATATCGTTGCTAAGGCAAATGCTAGTGAAGAATTACAAGAAATTACGATGAGTGTCGTACCATCAGAGGAACAACAAGCGGTATTGAAAAATGATTTTTTTGAAACAGGCTTATATACAGTAGAAACAAATGCAAAAAGTGGAACGTATAAAGTGCAAGCTACAGGTGCACCAGCGGGCGTGAAGTTTGTAAATGAAAAAGGCGAAGCAAAAACGGAATTTAATGTAGGAGAAAAGTTCCGCATTTTAATTCCTAAACAAACACCAGCTGGTGGATTTAGCTTTAAAGTAATCGGGAAATTAACGAAGTTACAAGGAATTTCTTATAAAGGGACACCGACGATTCAAAATGCAGTCGTATTACTTGAGCGAAGTGAGGAAAAAACAAGTCCGGAGTTATCGGTGAGCTGGAAAAAAACACATAGCCATGATCATAATAATAAACCATATACTCCAAACGAACCGCATAAACCGAATCAATATAAAAGGTAAGGATGAAAGCATTGGTATTAACCAATGCTTTTTATATATGAAATATAAAATTATATTAAAATAACTATTAACTAAACAAAGCACTGTTTTTATGTTATAAAAGCTATTTGAAAATAACGAAATATAATAAAATCCAAACGTTAAGATTAACAGATTAAATTCACAAAATTGTAACATTATTCTAATTGAAAAGGCTATCAAACAAAGTGTAAAGCGTGTAAAATTCAGTTGGAAAAACTACCTATAGATGGTCATATATGAAGAAAATGTAAGACTTTATTGTTATTTATAACTTTACATGTATAGATGACAATACTAAATGATATCTTTTACTATTCTCTTTTTATGTACGAAGAGAACTCATCACAAATAGAGAGAAGTGAGGAGGACATATTACATAAAAATTTTACAATTTAAGAAAGCGAATACATGGAGGGAAATGCGGTAGTAATAGATACAGGTGCGCAAGGTGTTCGTTTATTTATTACATGTTTTTATAAAAATAATAGGATTTTTCATTAAACAAATATATAGGATGGTTTTTCTAAATAAAGGAACAGGGGACACAGATTATGTCGAAGAAGAAAAAGAGTAGGGTATTAGTAGCTGGAATATGTATTTCTACATTATTATCACCAGTAGCTTTTGAAGCATCAAAAGGATATGCGGCACCTTTGGAAGAGGTTAAAGGTGGAAAGTTGGAAGAGAGCAAAGAGAGTCGTTTGGAGCAGAGGACGTTTTATGTGCCTGGAAAAGGTGATGTCACTGAGGAACGAGATCGTTTAAAGGTGGACTGGGAACTAGCGGCAAATGAACCAACTGGGATTTATGCAAAGCCAAATGAAGAAATGAAAATTAAAATAAAAGGTGATAAGTCTATTAAAGCTTTTATAGGAACACATGCGTATGATGAAGAAGACCCTAAGGAATTTGATTTAACACCTGGTGAAAATGTAATATCATCTCCAGTGGGCGGGATACTGTATTTCTATAACCCGAACAATCAAGGTGATATCACAGCTGAAGTTACTAATGGTGGAAGTCATTTTCCATTATTCATATTAGGAAAGCATACGAAAAAAGATTGGGATGAAATGTTGAAAAAGTATGAGAATCCATATGCAGTGGAATTAAGAGGAGAAAGAAGCCTAATCACATCAAGCTATGATGCTGTACAAGATTATATGAAAAATACAGATCCAACAGAATTATTGAAGCTGCATGATCAAATCATTCGCATAGAAAATAAGATTTCGGGATTATCTGAAGAGAGTGTAGGAGTGGCGAAAGCGCCAAAACACTATGTTCAATTTGTTGAAAATAGATATCCAGAAGAGGGCGATTGGATGAATGCATACTATTACCGCACTTCTTATGTTAAGAATGCGATGAAGTATGTATTAGACAGTAAAGAGTTAAAAACTGATGGATGGGGGCCTTGGCATGAAGTTGGGCATTTACATCAGCAGGCACCTTGGGAGTGGGAAGACCTGGGAGAGGTAACCGTTAATATTTACTCTTTAGCAGTTCAAACTAAGTTTGGTCATCAAACGAGGCTGGAAGAAGAGGAGCGCTACAAGGCAGCTTTTGCTTATTTAGGTCAAACAGATGCACAAGAGAAGATGGATGAATTCGAGAAATTAGTTATGTTTTGGCAATTGCACTTAGCATATGGAGATCAATTTTATCCGAAACTACATCAGATGTATCGTATGTTACAAAATACAGAAATGCCTAAATCTGATGAAGAGAAAAAGCAGTTGTTTATTTACATGACATCAAAGCTGGCTGGTCAAAATTTAACTCCTTTCTTTGAAAAATGGGGATTAACTCCAAAGGATGATACTAGAGACAAGATAGAGAAATTAAATTTACCGAAATTAGAAAAAGAAATATGGTTATCTACAGACAGCAATCCAATTCGTGAAAAACAAACTGGATTATATGAGGTTCCATACGGTGAGCCGAATGATACAAAAATCCAAAATGTAGAAATTGGTACTACATATGATGAGAAAAAGGCAAAAGAACTCGTACAGAATTTAGGGAAGGGTGTCAAAACAACGGGCGTAATTATGCAAGATAAGCCCGAAGTTGGAGAAAAAACTGTAAAAGTAGAGATTATGGATGAAAAAGGGAATAAGAATTTCATTCCTGTTGTAGTGAATATTGGTTATGGTGATAGTTTAGTATTTAAAGGGCTTAATTATGATACTAATATTAAATCCATCGTAACACTGCAACATGATCAGAAAAAGTTTAGTGCGATGGCCGATTCAAATCCAGTACACTATTATTTTAAAGAAGACACGTATTTTGAATTCTCATTACTAGGCCAAAATGGAAATGAGAAAAAGAAAGCAACAGTAAAAGGTGTTGAAAATGCGGAAGAATTCGCGAAATCAATTAATGGGTTAGAGTTCGAGTATGGTGATGTAGTGAAAGTGTATCACGCTGAATCAGATCGCTTTAATTGGTATCAAAATAATGACTTTATCGGTCAAGGTAAGGCAAAGGTAGAGAAAGAATTATTATTTAAAGTAACAGAAAAGGGCTTTGAGCGAATGGGGGCCCAGCAAGAAGTAAAGGCGTTGCCACAAAAAGTAGTAATCGGAACAAACAGTGAAACATTAGACGCAAAAAACTTTGTTCAAGTGAAAGATGGAGAAGTAATTGGATTTGTAGAAAAACCAAATACAACAAAAATCGGTGAACAAAAAGTAAAAGTAGAAACGAAAGATCGTTTTGGAAATAAGAAAGTGACAGAAGTACCATTAGAAGTGACGTATGGAGATAGTATCGCATATGTGGGATATAACAATGACATTGCTTCAATCGTAACTTTAAAGCATGATGATAAGAAATTCCATGCGACTGATATGGATAGTCAAATCCATAAATATTTTAATAAAGAGCTATACATGGGAATGACGTTATACGATGGAGAAGGAAAAGAGAAAAAACATGTAACAGCAGAAGGGCAAGAAACTTCAAAGGACTTTGCGAAGCAAGTGAATGGTATGCAGTTCGAGTATGGAGATGTAGTGAAAGTATTTCATGCGGAACCAGATCGTTTGAAATGGTATCAAAATAACAATCTTATTGGTCAAGGTGAAAAACAAGGAACGAAAGAACTATTCTTCAAAGTGACAGAAAAAGGTTTTGAGAGAATGGACATGCTACAAGAAGTAACAGCAAAGCCACAAACAGTAGTAGTCGGAACAGAAATTGAAAAGCTAGATGCGAAAAACTTTGTTGGAGTAAAAGGCGGAGAAGTAGTTGGATTTGCGGAGAAACCAAATACAATGAAAATCGGTAAACAAACAGTAAAAGTAGAAACGAAAGATCGTTTCGGAAATAAGCAAATAACAGAAGTGCCAGTAGAAGTGATTTACGGAGATAGCATTATGTTCTTCGGGACATGGCACGACGGAACGAATATTAAATCGATTGTTACATTAAATCATGAAGAAAAGAAATTCAGTACAACAGATTCAGAAGGTCCAATGCATACTTCATTTAAAGATGAAAAGTATATGGCGATGGCTGTATATGATAAAGATGGGCAAGAGAAAAAAGAAGTAACAGTAAAAGCATCTGAAAATACAAAAGAATTTGCAGCGCAATTCAATGGTATGGCTTTTGAATATGGTGATATAGTAAAAATTTATCAAAAAGAATTTGATCGTTTTAAAGTGTATAAAAAGAATGAATTCATTGATGCGAAGTATGGTGTTAACGAAGTGTTCTTTAAAGTGACAACGCAAGGTTTTGAACAAATGGGAGCGCAGCAAGAAGTAAAAGCATTGCCTCAAAAAGTAGTAATTGGAACAAACAGTGAAATATTAGATGCAAAAAACTTTGTTGAAGTGAAAGATGGAGAAGTAATTGGATTTGTAGAGAAACCAAATACAACAAAAATCGGTGCACAAAAAGTAAAAGTAGAGACAAAGGATCGTTTTGGAAATAGGCAAGTGACCGAAGTTCCTGTAGAAGTTACATATGGAGATAGTATAGTATATCAAGGAGTGTCCAATGTAACGCGTTCGATTGTTACACTAAATCATGATGAAAAGAAATTACATGCAACATTTACAAATGATACGATTCATTATCGTTTTGTAAATGAACAATATATAGGTCTTACGATTTACGATGGAAATGGAAACGAGAAAAAACATGTAACAGCAGAAGGGCAAGAAACTTCAAAGAATTTTGCAGAACAAGTAAACGGTACACCATTCCAGTATGGAGATACGATAAAAGTGTATCATGCAGAATCTGATCGTTTAAGTTGGTATAAAACTGGTGAGTTACTTGGAAAAGGGGACGCGAAGAAATTTAAAGAGATTTCCTTTAAGATTACTCCAAATGGTTTAGAACAAGTGAGATAATAAAAAAGCTCGTAAAACATTATGTTTTACGAGCTTTTCTTTATTATTCAGCCTCAGAAACAACTGTGAAGCGTTCGTTTACGTGTTTTGGATTTTCGATTTCATCAAGTGCTGCGACTGCGAAGTCTTCGTAACTTACGTAGCTATCACCTTTTGCGTTAACAAGAAGGTTGTCTTTACCAGCTGTATAAGAGCCTGTGCGTTTTCCTAATGCAAATAGTGCAGAAGGGCTGATGAATGTCCAAGTGATGTCATTTGTTTGTTGTAAAATTTCTAAGTTTTTACCTTGGTTTTGAGCAGTTGCAAGGTATTCTTTCGGGAAACCTGGTGTATCAAATACACGTGTTGTTTTCTCTTCGTCTACAAATAAGCTTCCAGCGCCGCCAACTACAAGTAATTTTGTGTTAGGTGCACCTTTCATAGCTTCAATTAGTACATTTCCTGCATCTACGTGAAGGTGTTCTTCGCCTGCTGGAGCACCGAATGCATTTACAACTACATCGAATGCTTGTAGGTCGTTAGATGTAAGAGAGAATACATCTTTCTCTAAAACTTTTACATTTTCTTCTGTAATTTTTGCAGCGTTTCTTACGATTGCAGTTACTTCATGTCCGCGATCTAATGCTTCTTTTAAAATGCGATTTCCTGCTTTACCAGTTGCTCCGATAATTCCGATTTTCATAATAAATCCCTCCAAAGTGTTTTGTTAAAGTGTATATCTGAAAGTAAATGAATTTGTTGTAATTAGGTTTGTTACAACCTGATGTAATCATTATAGTTACAGGGTGTTATTTTTGTCAATAGGTTTGTTTGTGAATTATTTTTTGTTTTAGTATGCACAGTTAGAGGGAGGGTAGTCATAACGATATTGTTACTGCGACCCTGTCTAATATTTGGAAATTGCAAATTGTCGAAAAATATTGATTTTTGAATGTTTTTTAAATATAATTCGTTTTATGGAGAAAAGGAGGGGGTTAATTGTATGAATATTTTAGAGCAATTTATTTCATCAACAAATACAATTCTTTGGTCATATATTCTTATTGCAATGTTAATTGGTTTAGGTCTTTATTTTTCTATTAAATTAAAATTTGTACAACTTACTCATTTAGGGGAAATGGTTCGACTAATGAGTGATGGATTAACTGGAAAGACGCGTAAAAAGGGGAGTGTATCATCTTTCCAAGCATTTTGTATGAGTTCAGCAGCTCGTATTGGAATTGGGAACTTAGCTGGTGTAGCGTTAGCTATTTCTATGGGAGGACCTGGTGCAGTATTTTGGATGTGGGTCATTGCGATTATCGGAGCGTCTTCAAGTTTTGTAGAAAGTACGCTTGCCCAAATTTATAAAGTAAAAGATGGCAGTGGCTTCCGTGGTGGTCCTGCTTATTATATGGAAAAAGGTTTAAATAAACGTTGGATGGGAATTTGGTTCTCGATCCTTATTACAGTTAGTTACGGTTTAATTTTTAACTCAGTACAAGCGAATACAGTAACATTAGCATTTGAAAATGCATTTGGTTTAGAGCGTTATATTGTTGGTATTGCATTAGCTGCATTAGTTGCAGTTATTATTTTTGGTGGTGTAAAAAGTATTGCACGTATGTCGGAAATGATTGTTCCGCCGATGGCGCTTATTTATATTGCGGTAGCTATTTTTGTTGTCATTAAAAACTTCTATTTAATACCAGATGTGTTTACGGAAATCTTTAAAGGTGCATTCGGTTTAGATTCAGCTGTAGGTGGCGGTATCGGTGCTGCGATGAAATACGGTATTCAGCGCGGATTATTTGCGAACGAAGCAGGAATGGGTAGTGCTCCGAATGCGGCAGCAACAGCTGATGTAACGCATCCAGCAAAACAAGGTTTTATTCAAACAATTGGAGTATTAGTAGATACATTTTTAGTGTGTACATCAACAGCATTTATCGTACTATGTTCTGGTGCATATAAAGCAACGAATTTAGAAGGTATTGAACTCACGCAAAATGCATTAAGTTCACAAATTGGCCCATGGGCAAGTAGCTTCTTAGCGATTATTATTTTCTTATTTGCTTTCAGTTCACTTCTAGGAAACTACTATTATGGTGAAACAAATATTGAATTTATTAAACAAAGTAAAACTTGGTTAACAATTTACCGTATTGCGGTAGTGGGAATGGTATTATTCGGTTCTGTTGCGACGCTTCAAGTTGTATGGAATATGGCGGACTTATTTATGGGACTAATGGTAATCACGAACTTAATTGCGATTACACTTCTTGGACGATTTGCATATGCTGCATTGGCAGACTATGTAAGGCAAAAGAAACAAGGAAAAGATCCAGTCTTCCGTGCAGATTCTATTCCCGGTTTAACGAACACAGAGTGTTGGGATAAGTCAGCGGTAACGGATAAAGAAAAAGCAGTATAATGAAAAGGCGAGCATCGAGATGAATTCGGTGCTCGTTTTTTATTGTAGTAAATGATGAAAAGAGTAAGAGGTAATGATTAATATAATTTTTGGTTGTTCATTTTTCATGTTATTTGTAGGGAACGTACTGTCTTAAAGGTATGAATGGTCGCATAGGATGAGTGATTTAGTATTGGATAAATGCGCGTATTGGTTATAGTTTTACGTAAAAAAATCATGTATGTTAATTATGTTGACGTATAGATGTTAGAAAACCTAACATAAAGTTCTTGATTACTAAGAGTTTTTAGAATATAATTTTCTTATTGTTAGGAAGAGGGGGCAATGCAATTATGGATTTTTTAGCTAAGGGAATTGGGGATATAAATAATGTCCTTTGGTCATATATCATTATTGCGATGTTAATTGGGTTAGGACTTTACTTTTCATTCCGTGTGAAATTTGTCCAAGTTCGTTACTTCGGTGAAATGATTCGATTGCTTGGGGATGGGGCGAGTTCGAAAACGAGGAAAGCACAAAAAGAGAAGAGTGGTGTATCATCATTCCAGGCTTTTTGTATGAGTACAGCTTCTCGTGTAGGTACTGGTAACTTAGCCGGAGTAGCTATTGCAATTTCAGCAGGTGGTCCAGGAGCAGTATTTTGGATGTGGTTAATCGCGGTAATTGGGGGTGCTTCTGCATTTGTAGAGAGCACATTAGCGCAAATTTATAAAGTGAAAGATGGGAATACGTTCCGTGGTGGTCCAGCGTATTATATGGAAAAGGGGTTAAATAAGCGCTGGCTTGGAGCTATTTTCTCTGTATTAATAACAGTGAGTTTTGGATTAATTTTTAACGCTGTACAATCTAATACTGTAGCAGCTGCTTTTGATGGGGCATTCAAAACAGATAGTAGATTAGTAGGTCTTGTAATGGCTGGTTTACTTGCAGTTATTATTTTTGGCGGAGTAAAGCGAATTGCACGCGCGGTTGAAATGATTGTTCCAGTAATGGCGATTATTTATGTAGCAGTAGCATTATTCGTTGTTGTAACAAACATTACGGCAATTCCGTATGTATTTAAAGAAATTTTCTTACATGCTTTCGGAATTAAAGAAGTAGTAGGTGGAGGATTAGGTGCTGCGATTTTATTAGGGGTAAAACGCGGATTATTCTCAAATGAAGCAGGTATGGGTAGTGCGCCGAACGCAGCAGCGACTGCAAACGTAACGCACCCAGTTAAACAAGGTTTCATTCAAACTTTAGGGGTATTTACAGATACATTATTAATTTGTAGTTGTACAGCATTTATCATTCTTTTATCAGATGTGCATAATGCAGCTGATTTAAATGGTATTCAATTAACGCAACAAGCATTAAGTCAACATATCGGACCGTGGGCATCTATATTTGTAGCAGTTGCAATCTTCTTGTTTGCATTTAGTTCATTAGTAGGTAACTACTACTACGGTGAAACGAATATTGAATTCTTAAATGGAAGTAAAGTGTTATTAACAGCGTACCGCATTGCTGTACTTGGTATGGTTATGTTAGGGTCTGTAGCAACAATTCAAATCGTTTGGGATGTAGCTGATCTATTCATGGGTATTATGGCTGTTATTAACTTAGTTGCAATCGTATTCCTTTCTAAGTATGCTTTTGCAGCGTTATCAGATTACGTAAAGCAAAAGAAACAAGGAAAAGATCCAGTCTTCTATGCGAATTCAATTCCAGGCCTGAAAAATACAGAGTGCTGGGAAGAGCAAGTAGCAGATAAAGAAAAAGCGGTATAAGGAAATGGGTATCAAGTGAAACTTGATGCCCATTTTTTTATTTTATCTAAATCTTTGCAAGAAGTAAAAGACGAACATTAATGGATGTTTCTTAATAAAATGTAATTTTTTAAAGAAAAGTGCGGATATGAGTTGTGATTTATGTTAGAATGGAAAATGCCTTTGAAACAAGAGGTTTTATGATTTTTCTTATCCGATTGAAGATTTTGGAGGAGAAATGGAAAGTTCGGATTATTTCTTGTTTTTAGTGGTCAGACGTTCAACGTTAATGAAGAGTTAAATGGAGGATTTTATTAATGAAGTTTGTTATGTTTCTTGTAGGATTACTCGTTGTATTTGTACTCGGTTTTCTTATAAGCTCCGATCGAAAGAAGATTAAGTATAAACCAATCGCAATTATGCTTATTATTCAGCTAGCATTATCTTATTTCTTATTAAATACGCAAATTGGTTATATTTTAGTAAAAGGAATTTCAGATGGGTTTGGCGCACTTCTTGGATATGCGGAAGCTGGAATCGTTTTCGTATTTGGTGGTCTTGTTAATAAAGGAGAGGTTTCATTCTTCTTAACAGCGTTATTACCAATCGTATTCTTTGCCGTTTTAATCGGGATTCTGCAACACTTTAAAATTTTACCGATATTTATTCGTGCTATTGGTACATTGTTAAGTAAAGTAAATGGTCTAGGAAAATTAGAATCATATAACGCAGTAGCAGCTGCTATTGTTGGGCAAGCGGAAGTATTTATTACAGTAAAAGATCAATTAAGTAAAATCCCAAAACACCGTTTATATACATTATGTGCATCTTCTATGTCAACAGTATCGATGTCAATCGTCGGTTCTTACATGAAAATGATCGAACCAAAATATGTAGTAACAGCACTTGTATTAAATTTATTTAGTGGTTTCATTATTATTCATATTATTAACCCGTACGATATTACAGAAGAAGAAGATACACTGAAATTAGAAAATAAGAAAAAACAGTCATTCTTTGAAATGTTAAGTGAATATATTATGCTTGGTTTCACAATCGCGATTACAGTAGCAGCGATGTTACTTGGTTTCGTAGCATTAATTACAGCAATCAATAGCTTGTTTGATTCCATGTTCGGTATTACATTCCAAGCTATTTTAGGATACATTTTCTCGCCATTAGCATTCGTAATGGGTATCCCGCAAGCCGAGATGGTAACAGCGGGACAAATTATGGCAACGAAATTAGTATCAAACGAATTTGTTGCGATGCTTGATCTTGGAAAAGTAGCTGGTGATTTATCAGCTCGTACAGTTGGTATCCTTTCTGTATTCCTTGTATCATTTGCGAACTTCTCATCAATCGGAATTATCGCAGGTGCAACGAAAGGTATCGATGAAAATCAATCAAATGTAGTATCATCATTCGGTCTACGCCTTGTGTACGGTGCAACATTAGTAAGTATTCTATCAGCGATTATCGTTGGTGTTATGTTATAAAAAAGATGGTCCTAGCTCATAGCTAGGGCTATTTTTTATGGTAAATTTGCATAGAAAAACCAATTAATTAGGAATATATTAACATATAAAAATCTTTTTAAATTTATATTGCTTTTCAGTTAGATAACGCTTACAATTTGATTTGTAGGTGGTATCAATTTCAGACTTTCAAGTATGGTAGGAGAGAAGAAGCTACCTTTTATAAATTGCAATTTATGTAAACGCTTACTGATTTTAGATAATAGTTGAATAGTATTTAGGGGTTTTAAATTTTTTTAACATCAATGGTCAGACGTCATTCGTTATACGACCGATAACTCGTGGGAGAAGTGGAGGATTCACATATGAAAATAGTAATGTTTCTAGTCGGTTTACTTGTCGTATTTGTACTAGGTTTCCTTATCAGTTCAGATCGTAAGAAAATTAAATATAAACCAATTGCACTTATGCTTGTCATTCAATTGGTACTTGCATATTTCTTACTAAATACAAAGGTCGGATTTGTATTAGTAAAAGGGATTGCAGATGGGTTTGGCGCTATTTTAAAATTTGCGGAAGCAGGGGTTAATTTCGTATTTGGTGGTCTAGCAAATGATGGACAAGCACCATTCTTCTTAACAGTATTATTACCAATTATTTTCTTAGCGGTATTAATTGGGATCTTACAACATATTAAAATTTTACCGATTATCATTCGTGCAGTCGGTTTCCTATTAAGTAAAGTGAACGGTTTAGGAAAACTAGAATCATATAATGCAGTAGCAGCTGCGATTGTTGGTCAAGGGGAAGTATTCATTACAGTAAAAGATCAATTAAGCAAATTACCGAAAAATCGTTTATACACACTTTGTGCATCTTCCATGTCAACAGTATCGATGTCAATTGTCGGTTCTTATATGAAAATGATTGATCCAAAATATGTAGTAACGGCACTTGTATTAAACTTATTTAGTGGATTCATTATCGTTCATATTATTAATCCATATGACGTGAAAGAAGAAGACGATATTTTAGAATTACAAGAAGATAAAAAGCAAACATTCTTTGAAATGTTAGGCGAATATATTATGCTTGGTTTCTCTATCGCTGTAACAGTAGCGGCGATGTTAATCGGTTTCGTAGCATTAATTACAGCAATTAATGGTGTGTTCGATTCAATTTTCGGAATCACATTCCAAAGCATTTTAGGATACATTTTCTCACCATTAGCATTCGTAATGGGTATCCCAACATCAGAGATGCTAACAGCAGGACAAATTATGGCAACGAAATTAGTAACGAATGAATTCGTTGCAATGCTTGACCTTGGTAAAGTAGCTGGTGATTTATCAGCTCGTACAGTAGGTATTTTATCCATCTTCCTTGTATCATTTGCGAACTTCTCATCAATCGGAATTATCGCAGGTGCAACGAAGAGTATCGATGGTAAACAAGCAAACGTTGTATCATCATTCGGATTAAAACTTGTATACGGTGCAACATTAGTAAGTATATTATCAGCGGTTATCGTTGGGGTTATGCTTTAATAAATAGTAAAAAAGTCGTTTATCTTTCACTTAGAGGATAAACGACTTTTTTTTGTTTTGGTATGATAAATAATACAGAGAGGGGGAATTAGGTTGGAAGAACAGGATATTTTAAGGGAGTTTGACGAGATTATAGATAACATTGATCAATTAACTGGAGAAGATGCTAGAGCGTTTTTGAAATTGATACATGGATATTTGAGCATAGTAGAAGAAGGCGATGGGACTTTTACTCATAGTGACTTTGTTGAAAAGGTTTCTAGGTTTTATAAGAAAGATGTGGCGAGGGTTATTCAGCTGAGAGAAGAAATAAAAAAATCACCTTAATCCATTCATTAAGGTGATTGAAATACTACTCAGCTGGAGGCGTAAATGTACGTTTCTCTAATTCAGCATCTAACATAAATAATGCGTTTGAATCGCTTGTAATACGTTTTAATTTTTGGATGATGCTATCGAATGAAGCTTCTTCTTCTACTTGCTCATCGACGAACCATTTTAAGAATGTAATTGTTGCGTGTTCACGCTCATCCCAAGCGATATCAGATAGATTGTAAATACGTTTTGTTACTTCACGCTCGTGCTCAAGTGCTACTTCAAAAGCGTTCAGTACAGAGTCATATTCGTTATTTGGATTATCAAATCCAGTAATAATAGCGCGCTCACCGCGGTCATTAATGTAGTTGTAAAGCTTCATTGCGTGGAAACGTTCTTCTTCAGCTTGTACAAGGAAAAAGTTAGCGAATCCATCATAGCTTTCGGCTGTACAGTAAGCAGCCATTGCCATATAAGCGTGGGCAGAGTAAAACTCAAAGTTCATTTGATCGTTTAGTGCATCGTGCAATTTTTTAGATAACATAAAATCCCCCTTAGTATTGTGACAAGAATATTATATCATAATTGATAATATTCTCATTTGGATGTTTCAAACCTTTTCGAAAGCTTTGTGACGTGTGCGTCCATAATGTCTTGCAAATCTAAATCATATTTTTGTGAAAGAATAATAAGATTAGATAGTACATCACCAAGTTCTTCTTTTAGTTCTTGTTTTAGTTCTTCTTCTGTCTTAGCGTCTTCATCAGGACGATCGCGACCGATTTCGATTGCGCGAACAACGCGTGAAACTTCCCCAACTTCCTCTGTTAAGAAATTTAAGCGAATAAAGGCATTATACTGTGACCAGCTTCGTTTTTCGTAAAATTCCTCAACCCATCTTTGAAATGCAACGATATCCATTTCTTTCTCATCCCCTCGATATGTTGTACAATGTTCATTGTATCATAACAATATATAGTTTCGGGGTGTAAGGATGAGAAAGATTTGTGTGTTTGCAGGTTCCAACTTAGGGGAGAGACCAGAATTTAAAGAGCAGGCAATAGCGTTAGGGAAAATGTTTGTTGAGAACGATTATGAGCTTGTATACGGTGGTTCTTGCGTTGGATTAATGGGAGAAGTAGCAAATGAAGTACTTCGTTTAGGCGGGCGTGTAACAGGTGTTATGCCGCGCGGTCTATTCCGAGGAGAAATCGTTCATACAGGGTTAACAGAATTAATTGAAGTAGAAACGATGCATGAACGTAAAGCGAAAATGGCAGAGCTTTCGGATGCTTTCATCGCACTGCCGGGGGGATACGGAACGTTTGAAGAGCTATTTGAAGTAGTATGTTGGTCACAAATTGGTATACATAATAAGCCAGTTGGTTTATTGAACATAAAAGATTTTTATGGACCAATTTTGCAAATGGTTGAACGCGCAGCGGAAGAAGGATTTATGAATCCGTCAAATAAAGAGTTAATCGTTTCAGCTGAGACAGCTGATAAATTAATTCATGAAATACAAAATTACGAGCGTCCTGTTTTAGGAACGAAGTGGAAGCAGTTATCATAATACAATTTTATAGAGATTATTGGAAACACATGTCACTTTATCTTCAAAAGGCATGTGTTTTTAATTTAGTTAAATATGTTAATGTTGAGATATAATGTTTTGGGAAAAGGAGAAATAGATGGAGGAGTTTGTGTATTTAAGGCCGGTTTTTAAAAGTATTTTAGCAGCATCTATTCTTGTTATGCTAATTGTTTCAACACAGAAGAAAGAGCTAATTAATGAATTTTCGCTTTGGTTTATTTCGATATTGTGTATCGGTGTTTCAGCGATCACGTTGTTTATGTCTGGGTTTATTGTTGATGAGTATAATTTAGGTGGAGATTCGTTGTCGTTTGATATGTTTATTGGGATAGTTTGTATTAGCGGTTTGAATTTCATTATTTATTATAGGCGGAAATAAAAAGAAGGCATTCCGTATTACTTTGGAATGCCTTTATCATTTTCATTATTTTGTTTTTTATACAAGTACCAGCCACCCCAGCCGCCACCAATTGCTACTACAACGAGGAAAGCATAGTCTTTCACTTCGATACGTATGTTGAAAATATTAGCTATAAGTAAGACAATCCCAACTGTTATTAACGCAAAAAATGCTCTAATTAAGTAGTCTTTCAACTGAACCACTCCCGCCATTTAAGTAGTAAATGATGAATATGGAAAAGCTTTTTTTGAATCTATGTTACTATATTTTAACATAAAAGAGATTGTAATATATTGATGAAAGTAGGGGAGAGGGACGCAGATCTTGTCGTGATTTGTCGGTAAGTCGATATCCTATGTCGAATCGTCGATATAATGAAAAAATCGTTGATATATTTGAAAAATCGTCGATATATAGGGAAAATTGTTGATATAAATTTCATGTACTGATACACGCGACCATTCCATAGAAAAAAGCGACTCTGAACGAGCCGCTTCCGCTTTTAAGTAATATCCAGCTCCAGCGGCTAGAATCTCCGGTCATTTCGCTCTCTCGCTCGAAGCAAAAAGCGCTTCAAGGTCGAGAGCTCCAAATAGCCTGCGATTCTGAGCAAGCCGCTTCCGCTTTTAAGTATTACTGATTCAAGAACGCACGTAGCATCCAAGCGTGTTTTTCTAGTTCTGTGTAGATGCCTAGTAGTAGGTCAGATGTCATTTCGTCATCAGAGTCTTGAGCGATTTCCATGCCTTTTTTCAGTTCGACTAGCATCATTTCGTAGTCTTTCATGATTGCTTCGACCATCCCTTCTGCAGTTTCTCCATATGCTGCTTCTTGAATAGAAGATATTTCTAAGTATTCTTTCATTGTTGCTACTGGTTTGCCGCCAATTGCTAAAATACGTTCTGCAATTTCATCGATGTGAGTAGCTGATTCTGTGTAAAGTTCTTCGAATTTCTCATGTAATGTGAAGAATTGAGGTCCTTTTACGTACCAATGGAAGTTGTGTAATTTTGTGAATAAAACGCTCCAGTCTGCTACTTGTTTGTTTAATACTTCGATTACTTGTTTGTTCATTATGATCAATCTCCTTTTGAGTTGTTATGTGATATCAATTACTAATTTATAATTATTATAATTTAGTGATTCGTATAAATCAACCCTTTTGCTGGAATTAATTTGAACAAATTATGAACTGTTGTAAATAAAAATCCCTATTACCTTGGAGTAATAGGGATTTTGTTTGATATATAGCTGTTGTTCTAAACGAGCTGCTTTCACTTTTAGCTGTTACACAGCCTTCTGTTTTTCTTCTATATCCTGTCCATCCCAACACTCTGTATTTTGTAAGCCAGGGATAGAACTTGCAACGAAAACAGGATCTTTTCCTTGTTTCTTTTGCTTAATATAGTCTACTAATGCTGCGTAGGCGAATTTGCTTAGGAATGAGATGGCAATTAAGTTTGTGAATACCATTAGTCCCATGAATAAATCAGCTAAGCTCCAAACTGTTTGAAGGGCAGCGATTGATCCGAAGAATACCATTCCGACAACTGCCACGCGATAAATCATTAACCATGTTTTACTTTCTTTAATGAATGCGATATTTGTTTCACCATAATAGTAGTTTCCTAGTAAAGAACTGAAAGCGAATAGGAAAATAATAATCGCTAAGAAAGTGCTTGCCCACGGTCCAATTTGTGAACTTAATGCATTTTGTGTTAATTCGATACCTTTTAAATTTGAACCTTTGTAAAGTCCAGAACATAATACGATAAATGCTGTTGATGTACATACTAAGAATGTGTCTACGAAAACACCTAATGCTTGAACAAGTCCTTGTTTTACAGGGTGAGATACATCTGATGTTGCAGCTGCGTTAGGGGAGCTACCCATACCTGCTTCTGTTGCGAATAGACCGCGCTGAATTCCGTACTTAATTGCTGCTCCAATACCACCAGCGATGGCTTGGTCTAAACCGAATGCACCATTAAATATTTCCATAAAAATGCTTGGTAACATAGTAAAGTTGTTAATCACGACAAAAATAGCCACACCAATATAAATGATTGCCATTGGAGGAACAATCATTTCCGTAATACGTGAAATGCTCTTAATGCCACCGAAAATAATAACTGCAACTAATAAAGCTAATAGAGCTCCTACGATCGTTCGCTCTAGTCCAAAAGCATTTTCAAATGCAATTGTTACTGTATTTGCTTGTACAGAATTGAAAATTAATCCGTATGCAACTGTAATAAGAAGTGAGAACCAAACACCCATCCAGCGTTTGTTTAATCCTTTTTCCATGTAATATGCGGGTCCACCACGGAATCTGCTTCCATCTTTTACTTTATAAATTTGCGCGAGCGTACATTCTACGAAACTAGTAGCTGCTCCAAGGATGGCGATAAACCACATCCAAAACACTGCGCCAGGTCCACCCATTGAAATAGCTAATGCTACACCAGCTAAATTTCCGATACCGATACGTGCTGCTGCACTTAAGCAAAATGCTTGGAACGGAGAGATGCTATCTTTCTTTTTTTCTTTTCGATTAAATCCTTTACTAATTAAACCGACCATCTCACCGAAATGGGTAATTTGGACAAATTTTAATTTAAAAGAAAAATAAAGACCGAAGCCGATTAGCATTGCAATAAGAATATATGACCATAAAATATTATTCGTTACCTCAAGGAATCTGCTAAAGATATCAACCATATAATACACTTCCTTTTTTCCGTAATAAGAAAATTATATGCAAAAAATATATGAGAATCAATTTTTCTAAAAAATTATGTTACTTAAAGTTATTTTATGTTATGATTATGTTACATCTTAATATTTTTAGAATTGTTTCCATTTTAAAAAACTAAATGTAGAGCGAGAAAGAGGGGATAATTTGAAAGAAGAAACTTTATTGAAAGTAAGCCTTAAGAGTTTGAAAATGAGAAGTAATATATTTTTTATCATTACATCTTTAAGTATCTTTTTAGGAGCCACTTATTATTACAATAAAAGATTTCCAAATCACAGGTATCCTGAATGGTTAGAGTTTCTAAAGTTGATTGGATGAATAAAAGACAGAAAAACAGAAAATTCAAATAAAAATTGTTGTGGAGGAGCTAAATATGAATATTAGAGAAAGTGAACTTCCGGGTATTGGTTATAAGTTTCAAATCGTTACGAAAGGTAACGAGAAGATGGTGATTGTTATTCATGATGACGGGCGTAGAGAAATGTATCATTTTGATTCAGACCATGAAGAAAGTATCTCAAGTATTTCATTACGTGACTCAGAGGCAAGACAAATTGCAGCCATACTAGGTGGAATGGTATATAAGCCGAGAGCATTAGAAAATGTTGAAATGGTTTTTGAAGGTTTGGCGATTGAGTGGTTTAAAGTGGAGAATGCTGCGCCAGCAATCGGAAAAACAATCGGCGATCTGGAAATAAGAAAAACATATAGCGTAACGATTATTGCAGTTATGAAAAAGAATATGAAAAAGCTATTTAATCCAGGACCAGAAACAGTAATTGAGGAAGGCGATATGCTTGTAGTTTCAGGCGAGAGAGAAGAAATTAAAAAAATTATTAATGAGTTACTTTCGAATAGGGGGACTGACTAGATGGATACGTTAATTTTTGAAGTTGGTACAGCGTTAGTATTAGTTGCAATTGCAGCAGTAATTGCTGGTAAGTTTAAATTCTCAGTTATTCCGTTTTTAATTGTTCTTGGGATGTTAGTGGGGCCACATGCGCCGACAATTGGTGTGATCGATTTCAAGTTTATTGAAAGTGCAAGTGTCATTTCCTTCCTTGGACGGATTGGAGTTCTGTTCCTTCTGTTCTATCTAGGACTAGAGTTTTCGATGAAAAAATTAATTAAATCTGGACGTTCTATTGCGATTGGCGGAACGATCTATATTTTAATTAACTTTTCACTTGGGTTATTGTACGGATTTATCATGGGATTCCCTTTACTAGAAATCTTAATTATTGCGGGTATTATTACGATTTCTTCTAGCGCTATCGTTGCAAAGGTGTTAGTGGATTTAAGAAGAACTGGTAATAATGAGACCGAATTAATTTTAGGAATTATCATGTTCGAAGATATATTCCTTGCTGTATATTTATCAGTCGTTTCTGGATTAGTTCTAGGGGATCACGCTTCATTCTTAGGTGCCCTTACTTCAATTGGAATTGCTTTAGGATATATGCTTCTATTCTTTATTGTAGCTAGAAAAGCGACGCCGTTATTAAATAAATTGCTTAATATTAGTTCGGATGAAATTTTCATTATTGTAGTATTTGCTTCATTATTCTTTATTGCAGGATTCTCGGAAACAATTCATGTTGCCGAAGCAATTGGAGCACTTCTTTTAGGATTAGTTTTCTCTGAGACAGAGCATAGTGACAGAATTGAACATCTCGTTGTTCCATTTAGAGACTTTTTCGGAGCTATTTTCTTCTTCAGTTTCGGATTAAGCATTGATCCGTTCTCATTGGGCGGAGCGATATGGTTAACGTTAGGTGCAGTTCTTCTTACAATCATCGGGAACTTTATAGCAGGGATGATTGCAGGACGACAAGCTGGATTATCTCATAAAGCGTCAACAAATATTGGATTAACAATCGTTTCAAGAGGAGAATTCTCCATCATTATGGCCAATATCGGTATCGCTGGTGGTTTAATGTCAGTCTTGAAGCCATTCTCAGCACTATACGTGCTTATACTATCTATCTTAGGTCCACTTCTGACAAAAGAGTCAAAGAATGTATATAAATTTTTAAATAAAGTCTTTAAGTGGGATACGAAGACTAACTAAGTTAAAAAAATAAAAGTAAAAGATATGTATGAAAAAAGTGATTATGGAAAAGGAATCTATGTCGGCATAGGTTCCTTTTTTATTGGTATTTTTTCAAGGATGAAAGAATATGTTTAATATTTACCATATTGTGGCATACATATAGAAAAAGGGTGCTTGGAAAGGGGAATAAAGAGAAATGGAACTCCAGTTTCAAAATGTATATCAACAGGTGGAGAATTGGTATGTGTTGGATTCGGAGCTTCCTTGGGATGTCAAAAGGCTTAGAGACGATTTATTTTCACTGATTGAAGTATGTAAAACGCCGGTTATTTTTTGTGATACGTGTGATGCGAATCATGTCCTTTTATCACTAGGAGAAGAAGAAGAGGAATTTTTATTCCCGGTAGGTGGTTTTTATCATAAAGAAAAACAATTAATTTTTGTTTGTATGTGGGAGGAGTATGAGCAAGTCCTTAAAACATTGCTACATGAATTTCGTCATGCGATGCAGCATAAGAGCGAAGTATTGTATGTTGGAAGTGAATTGTACGAAGATAGATGGATTGAGAAAGATGCGAGCAAGTTCGCGGAGAGGAAGTTAGATGAATATAAAAATAGAAAGTTAATGTAAAGCATAGTGGAGAAATAGCACTGTGCTTTCTTTGCTTCTTACTAAAAATAAGTAATTGACTTTTATGAAGTTTAGTTCTAAACTAATGGTATGAAATGAGCGAGGTGATGAAATGAAAACAGAAGATAGACTAGGTTTACTACTATGGTTTCGTTTATCACGTTTTTATAACAAAAGTATTCGTGAGACGAATCAGCATTTGAAAGAATGGAAAGTATCTGCCGCTCAGTTTGATGTACTAGCTCAAGTTGGAGGGCATGGCCGTTTAACGCAGCAAGAGCTTGGAAATAAGCTATTTGTTACGAAGGGAAATATTACGCAGCTTTTAAATAAAATGGAGCAGCTCGAATGGATTCGTCGTGAACAAGAAGGTACTACAAAATATATTTCGTTAACAGAAAAGGGAAGAGCTTTATATGAAGAAATCATCCCGCCTCAAGAAACATTCCAAGCGGAGCAGTTTCAAAATTTAAATGTAGAAGAACAACATCAATTACTACAATTACTAAAAAAGTTACAGTGAGAAAAATTTTAAAATAAATCTCGAATTCGAGATAATATGAGGTGAAGGATATGTTTAGAAAAGTTGATCATAAAAATATGGGAAGAGCAAATCACGGTTGGTTAAATACACATTTTCATTTTTCATTTGCAAATTATTATAATCCTAATAACATGAACTTCGGTGCATTACGTGTAATTAATGATGACTTAGTAGCACCGCAAACTGGTTTTGATATGCATCCCCACCGCGATATGGAAATCATTTCGTACGTTGTAGACGGTGCTTTAACACATGAAGATAGCATGGGGAACCGCGGAACAATTGAGCGTGGACATGTTCAATATATGAGTGCGGGTACGGGTGTATTTCATAGTGAGCATAATTTAGGAAATGAAACATTACGTTTACTACAAATTTGGATTTTACCAGATCGCGCGGACCATAAACCAAACTATGGTGAGTTTAAATTTGATTGGAGCAAGCGTGAAAATGAATGGTTTCATATGGTATCTCAAGTAGAAGGCGGGGCACCAATTCAAATTCATCAAGATGCGAATTTATATGCTTTATCGTTACATGCTGGAAAAGAAATTCATTTTCCAGTGAAAGAAGGCCGTCAATTGTATCTTGTACAAATTGAAGGTAATAGTGTAATCAATGGTGAGACACTTGTTATGCGTGATGCGGCAGAAGCGATAGAAGAAGATATTCATATTGTAGCGAAAGAGCAATCTCACTATTTAGCAATTGAATTGAAAAAACAATAAAAGGTTTGAAAAGAGGACATCCGATAGATGTCCTCTTTTTTTGAGTGGAATTGTCAGAAAAAACTTTCTCAAATTTTAGGGAAAGGTATCAACTTGAAAAACAAGAATTGTATAAAAGTGTCAAAAATCTTTATGGGAATGGGGAATGTTATAGTGAAAAAGCAAGTCATTTCATCAGCATTAGCGTTAACTGTTATCGCCGGGGGATTTGGAACATTTGGAGCAACGACAACGAAAGCGGAAGAACAGAAAATTCAATACCATCAAGAATTTAAAACGCCTGCATACATAGGTGAAGAATGGAAAGCGCCGGAAGGACTAGATAAAAAAGAAACGGTCTTTCAATATTTAGAGAGTAAGAAAGATATGTTCAAATTAGCAGGAAATATGGATAAACACTTTAATGTCGTTGGGGAAGAAAAAGATGCTGAATCCGGTACAACACACGTGAAGCTAGTTGAGAAACATAATAACATTCCTGTGTACGGTTCAGATCAAACAGTTACACTAGATAAAGAAAATAATGTAAAAGCATTCTTCGGACAAGTTATTCCGAATTTAGAGGATAAAAATATTCCTGCATTTGCAAAGATTAGTGCAGAGCAAGCAGAAACAATTGCAAAGGCAGATATTGAAAAAGAAGTTGGTAAAGTAAAAAATTATGACGGTGTGAAAAAAGATTTATATGTGTATGAAAAAGATGAGAATTACTATCTTGCATACTTAGTGAAAGCATCGATTTCAAAGCCAGCTCCAGGGTATTGGCATTACTTTGTTGATGCGACAAATGGAAATGTGATTGAGAAATATAACGCTGTAGATAACATTACAGGATTTGGTTACGGAGTATTGGGCGGTAAACAATCATTTGAAATTGCTCAAGATACGAAAACAGGAGAATTCAACTTATTTGATGGTAAACGAGGACAAGGTATCCATACATTTGATGCAGAGAATATGGACGAAAACTGGTTTAATCTATTCTCACAAATTCTTGGGTATACGGGAGAAGAAGTTAAGAGTAAATCTAAGTTCTTCGAAGATAAAGCGGCAGTTGATGCGCATGTAAATGCAGGGAAAGTATATGATTACTACAAAAAGACATTTAATCGTAACTCTTTCGATGATAAAGGTGCGAAGCTAATTTCTACTGTTCACGTTGGAGAAAGCTGGAATAACGCAGCTTGGAACGGTGTGCAAATGATGTATGGTGATGGCGATGGTAAAACATTCATTCCATTATCTGCTGGACTAGATGTTATCGGTCACGAATTAACGCATGCTGTCACTGAGCATACAGCAAATCTTGTTTATAAAAATGAGCCGGGTGCGTTAAATGAATCGTTATCTGATATTATGGGTGTTATGGTTGAGAAGAAGAGCTGGGATTTAGGTGCTGACATTTATACACCTGGTAAACCTGGTGATGCACTTCGTTCATTGAAAGATCCAGCGTCTATTCCAAACCCATTAAAACCAGGTGAAGGTTACCCAGATCATTACAATAAACGCTACACTGGAACAGCTGATAATGGCGGCGTTCATATTAACAGTAGCATTAACAATAAAGCTGCATACTTAGTATCTGAAGGCGGGGAGCATTACGGCGTGAAAGTAACAGGAGTAGGCCGTGAAGCGACAGAAAAAATTTATTACCGTGCTCTTACGAAATATTTAACTGCAAACTCTGACTTTAAGATGATGCGTCAAGCAGCACTTCAGTCAGCTGAAGATTTATATGGTAAAAACTCTAAAGCTGTACAAGCTGTAACGAAAGCTTATGATGCAGTAGGCGTAAAATAATAAGAGAAAAAGACCTGACTAGGATGTCAGGTCTTTCTGTATTTAGTCGCGAATACCTAATGCGATTTTCGCCATACGTGACATACGTTCTTTAGACCAGGGCGGATTCCATACGACATTTACTTCTATTTCATTGACTTCAGGTACGTTCGTTGATAATACTTTTTTAACGTCTGATACAATTTGCCCAGCCATTGGACAACCGATAGAAGTCATCGTCATCGTAATGACAGCATTATTATTTTCATCTGCTGTAACGTCATAAACTAATCCAAGATTAATAATATCAACACCGAGTTCAGGATCAATAACAGCTTCTAAGTTTGCATATAACTTTTCTTCAAATGCTTGTTGTGACATGTGTAGCACCCCCCTACATATTAATGATATCGATTCTCATTATAACGGATATATGTATAAAGTGCAGGAAATGAGCTCAAAAAAATATTCCTCTTGGAAGAGGAATATTTTTGGAATGGCTATTCAGTTTTAAAATGAGATACGAGTTGATCTAATTCTTCAACTGTTTGTTTCATTTGTTTAGCTGTTTGTGTCATTTCATTCATCGTAACGACTTTTTTCTCAGCAGATTGTGCTGTTGCTGCTGTTTCACTAGATACTTCAGTAGAAATAGAAGCGATGTTATTCAGTGAAGCGTTCATTTCTTCAGCACTTGCAGCCATTTCTTCAGCAGTTGCTGAGATGTCTTGCATTTGAGTAGATACTTTGTTTACTTGTTCTACAATTGTTGTGAAAGAATTGCCAGCTTCACGAATAACATGAATGCCTTCAGATGCTTCCGAACGGCCTTGTGACATCATAGAGTTAGCAGTTTCAGTGTCTTGTTGAATTTGATGTAGTAGCTGGTTAATATCTGTTGCCGCTGTTTTAGATTGTTCAGCAAGTTTTCGAACTTCGTCAGCTACGACAGCGAAACCTTTTCCTTGTTCGCCAGCACGAGCTGCTTCAATAGAGGCGTTTAAAGCAAGTAAGTTTGTTTGTTCTGCGATATTAGAAATAGATTGTACAGCTGTATCAATATATTTTGTATGAGTGATTAGACGTTCGACCACTTCTGACGTAGCATTTACCGCGTCGTGTATCGTTGTCATTTGTGAAACAGATTTTTGAATAACAGTATTTCCATCGTTAGCTTGTTCGGATGTAGCTACAGCAAGTTCAGTTACAGATGAAGCAGATTCAGCAATGCGCTGAACACTTACTGTCATATCGTCCATTGCAGTTGAGCTTTCTTCCATGCTAGCAGATTGCGATTGAATACTTGCATTTAAGCTAGACATCGAGCTTTGAACTTTTATTGTTGCCTCACGTGATATATTCGTTTTTTCTAGCATATTTTCAGAAGCGTTTTGTACTTCCACAGATGTTTTTTGAACACGATTAATAATATGTTGTAGATTTTCTAACATTTTATTAAATGATGTTGCAATCGTACCAATTTCATCATTACTATTTACTTGTAGGCGGGCTGTTAAGTCACCTTCTTGAGATGATAATTCTTTTAGCTTGCTATCAATTTGTTGAATTGGTTTAACAAGTTTACCAGAGAACCACCATGCAAGTGTGATAGCTACGATAATACAAATAACAAGTGATAAGAAGACAACATATTCAATTTGTAGTGAAGATTGATCAATTTTTGCGATAGATTGATCACGTAGCTTAGCTTGTTCATTACTATAATTTGTGAAGTCACCAATTACTTTATAAACAGTACCATTTTCTGCATAAGCTACTTGTAAAGCTTCTTCCCACTTTTGTTCTTTTGCAAGAGGGAAAACTTTTTCTTCAATAAATTTTCTCCAAGCCGATCCTGATTCCATTGTGCTTTTCACAGATTGAGAAAGATTAGGATTTGAAAGAAGCTCATCCTTCTTATCTTCAAGAAGTTTACTCATTTCATTAAATTTGTCTAATTCAACTTGATCGTGCTGTAATAAATACCCTCTTAAAGCAGAGAGCTGTACTTGGTAAGCATCCCCGCGCTCTTTTAATTGTGTTGCAAGGGGGGAAATCTCTTTTTGTAATGCTTCAGCTTGACGAGATTGATCAATAGCAAAAAATAAAATAAAAGCTAAGGCGACTCCAAATAAAGCGCAAATCGTTCCCATCATGAACATTAGTTTTTTTCGAATGCTAATAAAACTCATATAATAAAATCCTCCTTTGTGAAATCATAGTATTAGAATTAATTAATGTAAAAAATTGAAAGAAAGCTTTACTCCGTCTGGAATAAAGCTTTCTTCTTTCCTTTAGGAATTATAGCAGACGGAATGAGAGATAGAAAGAGATATTTTAAAGTGAAAAAAGAGAGATTGTATGGTCATCTCCCTGTCAAGTAGACAGTCATAAAAAGAGTATTATGCCACGGCCTTTTCCCGATATTCTATCGG
>NZ_JAQFUY010000020.1:0-83005 GCF_027716745.1 Bacillus cereus group sp. Bc010 | reverse complement strand
GCAACTGAAATTATATCGGCGATTTCCCAAATATATCAGCGCAACTCCATTTATATCAGCGATTTTTCGAATATATCAGCGCAACTGAAATTATATCGGCGATTTCCCAAATATATCAGCGCAACTCCATTTATATCAGCGATTTTTCGAATATATCGACTTACCGACAAATACCGACATTCGTAGCAAGATAAGCATAAGAAAAAGCTGCCCCCAAATATACCTTCGGGAACAGCTCTCTCCTTTACTACATAAATCCTAACGCATATACAAGAACATATCCAAGCACCGATAAGCAAACCGATCCAATTAGCCCTGCCACGAATGCTTTGCTTCCTAACTTACGGAACGTTTTAAACTCTACATTTAAACCAAGCCCCGCCATCGCCATTGCGATAAGCATATAAGCGATGACTACAATATATCCCGCAACAACTTCTGGAATAATCCCGAGCGAATGCACTGCACTCATTGCTAAAAATCCGAAGATGAACCATGGAATTGGAAGGTCGCGCCATGATCTTTTTTCCCTGCTTCCTTCACTCTTACCAAACCATAATCCAATTAAAACCGCTACTGGTACCAGCATTGCAACGCGCGTTAACTTCACGATAACTGCGATGTCTACAGCCACGCTTCCTCCTGGCGCCGCAGCTGCGATGACATGAGCAATTTCATGCAGCGTCGCCCCTGAGAATACACCATAACCATACGGCGATAGGCCAAGCACTGGATATAACAACGTATAAATAAGCGTAAATATCGTACCTAAAATTGCAATGATTGCAGCCCCAACTGCCGTTTCATCATCTTTTGCTTTCACTTGCGGCGCAATTGCCACGACCGCTGCCGCGCCGCAAATTGCTGTCCCGCATGCTGTTAAAATCCCAAGTTTCTTTTCTACCTTAAATACTTTCGTTAGTCCATATACAACGAAAATCGTAAATGTAATAACAACCGCAGCGATAACCAATACTTTCGGTCCCGCCTTCGCAATATCAACAAGATTTAATCGCATTCCAAGTAAGATAATTCCAAAGCGCAGCAACTTCTTACTCGCAAAATTCGTCCCTGCAATCGCATCATGAGGAACTCCAATTGCCGCACGCCAAACCATCCCAAGTAGAATAGCAATTACTAATTGTCCCATAATATTTAAAAATGGAAGCTCCGCTAAATATTTCGCCACAATTGCGATTAATAATGTAATCCCAATCCCTTGCGAAAATCCAAAACGCTTCTTCTTTTGTATAACAAGTGTTTGTTCCACTTTGAACCACTCCAATAATCGTATTGGAACATGCATGTTCTTTCTACTTACATTATAAGAGAGTTTCTATAATAAGTTTAATACCAATACCAAATCCCTATCATCAGAAATACTTATGATAAGATGATAGAAAAAGAAAGGAGCAGATGATATGAACGTAGACATTTTAAAAATTTTTGTTACGGTTGTTGAACAGAAACACTTCTCTCGTGCAGCAGAATTATTAAACCTTTCACAGCCTGGCGTAAGTATGCACATTCGCAACTTAGAAAACGAATTTGGGACTACACTCATTCAGCGATCCCCGAAGCACGTTCAAGTGACCGAGGCCGGAAACATATTATATATACACGCAAAGCAAATGCTCTCTCTTTACGAAGATGCCAAACAAGAAATTAACGAGCTACATAACGTTGTAACAGGAACGCTTCGCATCGGTGCTAGTTTTACAATTGGCGAATACTTACTTCCAAAAATACTCGCTAACTATGCGAATGAAAATCCGCACGTCGAAGTCCATACTTTTATCTCAAATACAGAAGACGTTTTGCAAAGCCTTCGCTCTAATCAAATTGATATCGGCTTAGTAGAAGGGCAAGTCGTATACGCCGACGTTGACGTTGAAACATTTATGCAAGATGAAATGAAACTCGTCGTCCCGCCAAATCATCCACTGCTCCGCAAAAATGAAATAAATGAAAGGACACTCCAAGATCAAGTGTGGGTATTAAGAGAAAGTGGCTCCGGAACACGTGCTTATAGCGATCGCTTTATTCATCAACACCATTTAAAAATGAAACGATTCTTTACCTTTAGTAGTATCCAAAGCGTAAAGGAAGCTGTCGCTGCCGGGCTTGGCATCGCTATACTTTCTGATTGGACTGTACGGAAAGAGCTACTGGCAAAAGAACTATTCCACGTCGAAATTCCAAATGAACAACTCATCCGTCCATTCTCCATCGTGCGCGGCAAATATTTTATTCCGTCTAAAGCTATTCAAGTGTTTTTAAATCATGTAGATTATTTTGCGAAAAAACAGAGTTGACCTTCACATTAGTGTGAAGGTTTACAATACATGTAAAAGGAGTGAAACGCATTGCGAATTGGGGAGTTATCAAAAGAAACTGGCGTTAGCGAAAGATCACTAAGACATTACGAAGAAAAGGGATTACTCCCTTCGAAGCGCCTCGCAAATGGCTATCGTGATTTTGACGAAAGTGCCATCGAAAAAGTGGAGCTTATTCAAATGTACTTACAAATTGGCTTAAATTTAGAAGAGACGGCAAGGATGCTGCGCTGCCTTGAAATTGAACCGCACTTATACGACAATCCGTGCAGCAGCATCCTTACGCTTTATGAAGATAAACTTAATGAAGTAACAAAGCAAATTTCATTGCTTTCCAATATTCAAACGAATTTGCAAAAACACGTTTCACTCCTAAAAAAGCAAAAGAAAAGGAATGATTACATGTTTGTTATACACGGCAGTTCAAGACAAAATGGAAATACGGAAGCTTTAACACATATGATGATTGATGGAATTGAAACAGAACAAATTTATTTACGTGATCACACAGTCTATCCTATTACAGATCAGCGTCATGATGCAGGAGGATTCCAACCTGTAGATGATGACTACGAGCAGTTAACGAAGCGCATGTTAGAGCACGACACAATTATCTTTGCTACACCATTATATTGGTACGGGATGAGTGGTCATATGAAAAACTTCATCGATCGCTGGTCACAAAGCTTGCGTGATACATCCCTTCATTTCAAAGAAAAAATGAAAGGCAAAAAAATGTACGTTGTTATCGTTGGCGGCGATAATCCGAAACTAAAAGCATTACCGCTTATCTCCCAGTTCCAATACATCTTTGATTTTGTTGGTTCATCATTTGAAGGTTATATTATTGGGGATGCGAATGGATTAAATGAAATTCAAAATGATGCTGAGGCGCTAGCGAAAGCACAAATTTATAATAACGAATTCAAAAATCACAAGCTGAAATAAGTTTGACAAACTCGTTTGTATGCGCATACAATAAAAGTAATATTATGAAAGGAAGGTACTTTGACCAATGAAGTTCTAATTCTCTTATTTATTTCATCCATCACAAATAGTGAACAAAAATGATGAAAACTAGCAGAGGATTAGTCTGTCCATTTGTCGATACTTTCTTTCGAAACGATCATGTGAAAAATCGTTTATTTATGTACGATTTTTACATGCAAGGACGACATTTATCCTCTCTAGTGAAACTAGGGAGGTTTTTTTATGACTATTTTATTCGCACGTAATATTGAAAAAAGCTTTGGTGATCGTACACTATTTACGTTACCATCACTGGAAATTCAATCACAGGATCGCATAGGAATTGTCGGAGTCAACGGTGCTGGTAAATCTACGTTATTACAAATATTAAGTAAAGAAATAGAAGCTGACAAAGGCATAGTAACTCATCATAGTTCTATCAGCATCATTCCTCAGCTTAGCGAAGAACTACCAGAAACCGCTTCTTCTCTCGCAAAAGGAAAATGGTGCATTTCAAACGTTACAGATTCAATGAGCGGCGGTGAACGAATGCGTCTAAAGATTGCCCACGCTCTTGAACAGAATGCAGGCATTTTATTCGCTGATGAACCAACAAGCCACTTAGATATGGCCGGTACAGAACAATTAGAAAAGGCACTTTTATCTTATAAAGGGGCACTTGTTTTAATATCACATGATCGTGACTTTTTAGATGCAATATGTACAAAAATCATCGAAATCGAAGACGGCACTATTCAAGAGTATAAAGGTAATTATTCAAACTATCGCAAGCAAAAAGAACGTGAGCGAATACAAAAACAAGCAGAATATGAGCAATATGTACAAGAAAAAAATCGTTTAGAGCAGTCCATTTTACAAAAAAAGCAACGTGCTTCTAGCATGACAAAAATCCCAACACGGTTCAGTTCATCTGAATCTAAACTGTATAAATTAAGTGGGGCTCATGGCCAAGAACAGGTTAGTAAAGCAGCGAAAGCATTAGAAACACGTCTTGAAAAACTAGAAAAAAAGGAAAAGCCAAAGGATCTTTCTCAAGCTCAGTTTGACGTGCAATACCATACACCCATTCATAGTAAAGTGGCATTACAGTTTAATAAAGCAACAAAGAAAATAGATGACCGCACACTATTCAAAAATATGAACGGAACGATTGTCCCTGGTGCAAAGCTTGCTATTTTAGGGGCAAACGGAAGTGGAAAAACGACCCTGTTCAACATGCTTCTTGCAAACGAGCGTGGCATTCAGCTTTCGAAAAGTTGTAAGATTGGGTACTTTGAACAAACACTATCCATTTTAAAAACGGATAAAACCATTTTAGAAAATGTGCTAGAAGAAACAAACTATACAGAGTCGTTCGTTCGCACAATACTTGCACGGCTTCTATTCCGCCGTGAAGATGTTCATAAACCTGTGCACGTTCTAAGCGGGGGCGAGCGAATGAAGGTTGCACTCGCAAAAGTATTTTTAGGAAACTATAATATGCTTCTGCTTGATGAACCGACAAACTATTTAGACTTAGCAACACAAGAAGAATTAGAAAGCATGTTACAAGAATATCCTGGCACTATACTTTTTATTAGCCATGACCGTGCCTTTATTCGCTCTGTGGCAGACCATATTCTACAAGTAGACGAGAGTGAACCTAGAGTATTCCACGGTAATTACGAGCAATACACCAAGAGAACAACCGAGGATTCTGTAAACGTTACCGAACAAGAATTGTTACGATTACAAACAAAATTAACAGAAATCATTGGCCGAATTTCCATACCAAATCATCACGATGACATCAAATCTCTCGAACAAGAATACGAAACATTATTAGTTGAAATCCGGAAATGTAAAGAAGCACTCTAATGTCTTCCCTATATATCGACGGGACCTTCCGCATTTCCCAAGAAATATTGAAACTTCGACATAGCATACAAAAAGCCGTGCACCAGCACGGCTTTTTACTTTATATACGAACAGCAGTCCCGCTCACCGCAACCATTAACATCCCTTCGCGAACCACTTCGTAATCCACGTCGATACCAACAATTGCATTCGCATTTTTTTGTCTTGCGAAAGTTTTCATTTCTTCCATTGCGATGTCGCGTGCTTCTTTTAATTTACTTTCATAAGCGCCAGCACGACCGCCGACAACGTCACGAACAGAGGCAAAAAGGTCACGAACGATATTCGCGCCCATAATCGCTTCTCCATTGACGATATCGATATACTCAATAATTTCTTTTCCTTGAATTGTAGACGTTGTTGTTACAATCATACTTATAGCCTCCCATATGAGATTTTTACGTACTTATGGTGCACTAATTCCGTACAAATTATATTTACGAACTAAACTGCGCTTCGTATAACCTACTGTATCCCCCGCCTTGCTCAATTAATTCATCATGTGAACCTTGTTCTGCAACCCCATCTTTATTTACAACGACGATGCGATCTGCATTTTTAATCGTTGCAAGTCTGTGAGCGATAACTAACGTTGTACGACCGACAGATAGTTCAGCAAGTGATTTTTGAATCGCAAGTTCCGTCTCTGTGTCTAATGCGGAAGTCGCTTCATCTAATATTAAAATTGGCGGGTTTTTCAAAAACATACGAGCAATTGCTAGACGTTGTTTCTGTCCGCCTGAAAGTTTCACACCGCGCTCACCAATAACGGTATCTAAACCGTCTGGTTGTGAGTAAATTAAGTCTTCTAATTGCGCACGTTTTACTGCCTGCCAAATTTCAGCTTCTGACGCCTTTAAATTTCCATAAGCAATATTTTCACGAATCGTTCCAGAGAATAGGAACACGTCTTGCTGCACAATTCCAATTTGCTTACGAAGTGAAGATAACGTCATGTCTTTCGTATCAATACCATCAATTTGAATGGATCCAGATGATTGCTCATAAAAACGTGGTAATAAGCTACATAACGTCGTTTTCCCAGCTCCAGATGGTCCAACGAACGCAACTGTTTCACCTGCATGTATTTTCAAACTAATATCATTTAAAATCGGTTCTTTGTTTTCATATCCGAATGTAATGTTGTTATATTGAATATCACCGTGTACATGTTTCACTTCCATCGTATCTTTAGAGTCTACAATATCTGGCTCTGTTTCAAGAAGCTCTACATACCTTTTAAAACCGGCGATCCCTTTCGGATAACTTTCGATTACCGCATTAATTTTTTCAATTGGGCGGAAGAAAATATTCGTTAATAGAACGAATCCGATAAATCCACCGTACGTTAATTCACCTTGCAGAACAAACCATGTACCGCATATTAAGCCGAAGAGCGTTACGAGACGCATGAGCATATAACTAATCGATGAATTTAACGCCATAATTTTATACGCCATTAATTTCGTTGTACGGAAACGAGCGTTGTTCACAGCAAATTGCTCTTTCTCAAACTTTTCATTTCCGAATGCTTGTACAACGCGAATACCACCAACGTTATTCTCAATACATGCATTGAAATCAGCAACGTCTGAGAATAAACGTCTAAACGTACCTGTCATTTTTTTGTTGAAGTAAAGTGCTAACCATAATAGGAATGGAATGACGAAGAACGTTAATAGCGCTAACTTCCAGTTGATCATCATCATAAATGAGAATGCCCCAACTAAAGTCATTACAGCGATAAATAAATCTTCTGGCCCATGGTGAGCAATTTCCCCAATTTCCATTAAATCGTTCGTAAGACGTGAAATTAAATGACCTGTTTTATTATTGTCAAAAAATCTGAATGATAGCTTTTGAATATGATCAAATAATTTTTGCCTCATATCTGTTTCAATGTTAACACCGAGCATATGCCCCCAATATGTAACAACGTACTGTAAGCCTGCATTTAACATATACACTGCAAGTAAACCGAAACAAGCCCATAAAATAAGCGTCCAGTTTTGCCCTGGCAATAACTTATCAATAAATTGATTTACGATAAGCGGGAAGCCAAGTTCTAGTAATCCTGCGACGACCGCACAAGAAAAGTCGAGTATAAATAAACCTTTATACGGTTTATAATAAGAAAAAAATTTACGTAGCATATCTTCCCTCCATTTTCCAAAATCAAAAAGACTCCCTAAATGATAATCATTATCAAATAATTATTCAAGTGATTCGACTATGAAACTAAAATAAGGTTTGCGATAGTTGTCGTTTTTTGCCGGAAAGTCGATATATTTGGATAATCGCTGATATAATTTCAGTTGCGCTGATATATTTCAATAATCGCCGATATATCTCAAGTTGCGCTGATATATTCCGATAATCGCCGATATAAATTTCATGTACTATAACTACCGCCCATCTTACACAAAAAAAGGCATCACCACAAGGTGATACCTTTTCTTCTATTACATCGCTTCCGAATCCCATTCATGCTCCTGCTGAACAAACACAATACCCAATTCGTGATGTCCACCAGCGTATAATGCCGTTTGAGCAAGACGTAACTCTCCGTTTGTATCTAATACTTCTAACTTACAAAATGCTCCTGTCGTCTTCGTTTGAAGCGCATCATAAAATTCCTCAGCACTTCTTGGAATGACTCCATTTACTTTCGTAATCATTTCTCCAGGCAGTAAATTCAGCTCTGCTCCAATTGTATTTGGAATTGTATCTAGTACAACGAGTCCATCATTACGTGCAGCGAAGTATGCTGGTCTTGTTTCATCCGCAATTTTCTCTTGCATGGAAATTGTAAAACGTCCAAGCATTGCAACGCCCATTGCAATAATGGCAAGTACGTGCCACCAATAACTTGCGATTCCTAAAACAAGCACAAGTCCTGCTAATCCGTACACACGTCTTCCTGTAAATAATAAAGCTTCCGTCGGCTCATAACTTCTAATCCTTCTCATAAATCCAATTAAAAATGGAACGAGGAATAGAGAATATGTATGTGAACCGATTGACACGACAGGCCACCATGAAATAAACTGCGTTACTGCTTCACCTGGTACAAGAATAAAAATAGGAACGATCCATAAACGCTTTGATTCGTGTAAACCAATCTTTAGTCCACGCTTCCCCTTTCTAATCTTCGGCGTCGAATATCCTACTGCATTTTTAGAAATCAACAAACCCTCTACAATGAGCATGATGCCTAGCAAAATAGCAAGGGATACGATTGTATTCTCTTCACCTTCTCCAAGCTGTAAGAAAGAAACTGGTAGCTTAGAAGATAATAGAACACATACAATCGCGACACTAAACGTATAAGCTGCTGATAAATATCGATACATAGCAGTTAATCCAAATAGTAACGTCCAAAGTAAAATGGCCCATAAGCTCGCCTTAGAAACAACAAGTCCGAGCCCAATCGTAATGATAGATACGATTAATCCGTATTTAACTCCCGCCAATAAAGATGTTCGAAGTTCAAACCAAATATCATAAACTTTAAAAGAAAAATCTTTTCGTTCTCGTAACATACGTAAGTATCCAACGAAGATACTACTTATTAAAAATACATAGACAGCAGGGTGTAAGAAAAAACGTCCAACTGCCCGCATTATTTCAAAAATCCATGCCTCCACGAACCCATTCACCACCATTTATATCATTCTTTCTTTTTATATTATCATAACTGGACAAACGTTTGTTTAACACAAAAAAATACAGGCAGCAAACTGCCTGTATTTCTTTTTATCCCACTTTAATGGGCAGTAAGCCTCACACCTCAAAATTCAGCGAAAACAAAGAATTTAGGTGGGGAGTCAACTGTCCATAAAAGTCCGATTGGTTCAACTAATAATCAGTGGGGGATGAAGCCCCCCACTGATTAAAGTTTCACTTTACTTCGCCATTAATTTTAATGCTGACTGTAATTGTAGATCATTTTCTCCAGAACGGATTTTTTCAATAATTTTCGTTTGAATCGCCTCAGCTGTCTTTTTATCGAGCTGTCCTGTCGCTTCCATCTTATTCGCATTTTGGAATGCTTTCAGTGCTGATTCTGTCTCTTTACTAAAGTATCCATCTTCACGTCCTGGTACATACCCTAAACTCTTAAGCATTTCTTGGGCATGTTTTACTTGTACATCATTTGCATTGTATGAAAGTGTCTTTTCAATTTGAATTGGTGTCGCATGATAATAATCTGGTTGTTTCACTTCTACAGTTGGCTTGATTCCTTTTTTATGAATCCAGTTTCCATCCGGTGTTAACCATTTGAACATCGTTAATTTGATGTTGCTGCCATCTTTAAATGGAACAGCTTGCTGAACAGTACCTTTGCCAAACGTTTTTTCACCAATTAAATCATATCCTTCTCCCTCTTTTAGCGCACCCGCTAAAATCTCTGAAGCAGAAGCACTTCCGTTATCAATTAATACTGAAATCGGATATGGTTTTCTCTCTTTCAGTTCCGTAGAGAATTTCTTCTTCTCACCATTTCGTTGTTCTACTTGTAGCATCGGCTTTTTATCCGTCATAATTTCTCCTAGTATCTCTTCTACACTATTTAAGTAGCCACCAGGATTACCACGTACGTCAATAACTAAGCCTTTTATGTTTTTCTTCTCTAACTCTTTTAACTGATCCTTAAATTCTTTCGCTGTATTTTCAGCAAAAGAAGTGATTTGCATATAACCGATATCTTTTCCGCTCTCTTGTTTCACAGAGCTAAACACTGTGAAGATTGGAATTTTTTCACGCTTAATTTTAAATACAATCGGATCAGCCACTCCTGCACGCTTAATTTCAATCGCAACAGTCGTTCCTTTTTTACCACGAATCTTTAATACCGCTTCTTCACGTGATAAATCTTTCACACTATTTCCATCTACAGATAAAATTTGGTCATTCGGTTTAATTCCAATCTTTTCTGCCGGTGAGCCTTTAATTGGAGATACGATAATAAGCTTACCATCCGTCTTGTTCACCTCAGCCCCAATCCCCTCTAGCTCAGGATCAAGCGATTCACTAAACTGTTTAGCCGTTTCTTTATCCATATACGTGGAATAAGGGTCCTTCAGCGTAGACAACATGCCTTGTATTGCACCTTCGACTAATTTTTCATCTTTCACGTCTTCCACATAACGTGAATCAATTAGTGCATACGCCTCATTAATTTTTGCCAAATTCCCTTGCGCAGTGCTAGCGTTTCCATTCGAAATTGTTTGCGTTACTTCTGCTGGGTTAACCCCAAATAAAGACATACCTGCAAACATTCCGCCAGCACCAATTAAAAATGCAACAACCATTCCAATAATTGCAACTCTACGTTTCAATGCGGAATTCCCCTTTCCAAAACACACAGGTGGTGTAGCAAAAGGCATCACACAGTGTGTGATGCCTTTACCTATTTCTACTATATGATAAGCTTGTACGAATTATGTTTGCAACTTTTTATACTTTTAAGAAGCGACGAATTGACATTACACTTCCCCACATACCGATTAAAGCCCCGATTAACACTAGTAAACCAGCTAATTGGAATACGAATGGGCTGTATGGTAGAAGTTCGAAAATTGTTCCGCCAAGTTTTTCGTTAAACACACCTTGCAACGAATTATACGTAACTAGAATTAAGCCAATTGGAATAATTGATCCTAATACTCCTAGGAATAATCCCTCTAATAAGAACGGCCAACGAATAAACCAGTTTGTTGCACCTACAAGTTTCATAATTTCGATTTCTGTACTACGAGCATAAATTGTAATTTTAATTGTATTAGAGATTAAGAACATCGCTGTGAATAAAAGACCAGCAATTAACACAATCCCGATGTTACGACCAGTTTTTACAGTATCAAATAATCGTTCAACTTGCCCTTTTCCGTACTGAACATTACTTACAAACTGCATTTTTTCAATCTTTTTCGCAATTGTTGCTGTATCTGTTGGTTCTTTTGCTTTTACAACGAATACGTTTTTAAGTGGGTTATCTTGTTCAAATAACTCAAATGTCTTTCCGCTATCGCCTAAGCTTTTAATTAAACGTTTTAACTCTTCTTCTTTAGAAGAATATTTAATAGAGTCTACTTTTGCAATCTTACTCATATCATCTTCTAATTTCTTTTGATCAGCTTCTTTTGCTGCTGGATCAATGTGTACACGAATTTCTACATCTTGCTCTACTTTCGTCGCAAAATGGTTCATATTCATAATCGCTGTTAAAAAGACACCTACAAGTAATAATGTAACTGTTACTGCACTAACAGAAGCAAACGTCATCCATCCGTTACGTGATAGATTCTTTACACCTTCTCGCAAATGTCGACTAAGGGTCTTAGCCTTCATATCCGTATCCTCCCTCCATCTCATCTCGAACAATTTTTCCGCCTTCAATCGCGATTACACGATGACGGATTGTATTTACGATATCTGCGTTATGTGTCGCCATAACGATCGTTGTACCACGCTCATTAATGCGTGTGAAAATCTTCATAATATCAAGAGCTGTTTCAATATCTAAGTTACCTGTTGGCTCATCGGCAATTACAACCTTTGGTCTATTAACAATTGCTCTCGCAATCGCAACACGTTGCTGCTCTCCGCCTGAAAGTTCGCTTGGAAGTGCGTCTGCACGATCTTCAAGACCTACAAGACCTAACACTTCTGTTACACGCTCACGAATTGCATCTGGCTCTTCTTCAATTACTTCTAAGGCAAACGCAACATTCTCATATACCGTTAATTTAGGTAGTAATTTAAAGTCTTGGAAAATCACGCCTAATTGACGACGGAAATATGGAACGTCTCTTTCTGCTAATGACTCGATAGTAAGTCCATTTACATTAATTGATCCTGTAGATGGCTTCTCTTCACGATACATCATTTTAATAAATGTAGATTTTCCGGCTCCACTCGGTCCAACTACGTATACAAACTCGCCTTGTTTAATGTTAACTGTGAGACCAGCAATGGCTTTCATACCATTCGGGTACTCCTTATAAACATTCGTCATTTTTATCATTATTTATCACCCAATACTTAATGATTTTTTTCGAAATACTTTTCTGTACATTTGAAAATAAAAGCTAAACCTTCATTCTCTTTTAACCGACTCTTGTTGAAGGTAGTCTACTTATACTCTTTTTCTAAGCAATACTACTCTATGTAATATATTTCAGCAAAATTCTACAAACCTCATTGTAACATCAAACGGTTTCCAGTTTGGATACATTTTTGTTACAGTTATGTTACATTCCAAAAAAAGGGAAACGAGTTGATTATATGAATCAACTCGTCCATTTTACCCCTTTTTATTTATGTTCAGCTAACCATTCAGCTACTTTTTTCGCATCTTCACCTTGAATAAGTCCTGGTGACATTGAACCGCGACCTTTTTTAATAATTTCTTCAATATCTGCCGCGTCGTACTTACCGCCTACTTTTCTTAAATCAGGTCCAGTTGCCCCTGATAAATCTGTTGCGTGACACCCAGCACAACTTCTTTGGAAAATTTGTTCTGCACTGTCTGTACTTGCAGACTGGTTCGAAGGTTTACTCTCTTCTTTATTTCCACACGCTCCTAAAGCAAAAACGACTGATGTTCCTAGCGCAATAGCCAACAATTTCTTTTTCACTTCTATCGCTCCCCATTGTTGATATTCTTTTCATTCCTAACACACTCATTTTCATTATAAGCATTATCTTTATATAGAAAAACTAAGGTATATTTCATATTCTTCAAAAATACAGCGGGAACCCTAATGATATAAAGCTTTTATAAGTTGTTTCAATTCTGTGAACAACTTATAAACTTCTATAAAGGATCCTTTTTGAACGGGAATTTAGAAAAAACCTGTAGAAAGCCTTACTCAATTGCCAATCTGTTTTACTATTTTCTACTTTTTACAAAACAATATACAACATTGTATGCTACATATAATTCCATCAAAAAGAGAAGTTGTCGTTTCCAACTTCTCTTCCTCTGTACTTCATCCATATAAATAAAATAGCCCTCTTTATATCCTCTATATCCTCAGCGTGCGCCAACAATTTTGTTGGCTTTTTTTCACTTAGCTTATTAGATGCGAGAACGTAAGTAAGCATCAATAAATGGATCAATTTCTCCATCCATAACTGCTTGCACATTACCGACCTCTGTATTTGTACGGTGGTCTTTCACAAGAGAATATGGGTGGAATACGTAAGAACGGATTTGGCTACCCCATCCGATTTCTTTTTGCTCTCCGCGAATTTCATCTAACTCCGCTTGTTGCTCTTCTAATTTCTTTTGATATAATTTCGCTTTTAACATCTTCATCGCATGCTCACGGTTTTTAATTTGAGAACGCTCTGACTGACACGTTACAACCGTATTTGTCGGTGTATGCGTAATACGAACTGCTGAATCTGTCGTATTAACGTGCTGTCCACCCGCTCCACTTGCACGATACGTATCAATTTTCAAGTCTTCTGTACGCACTTCAATTTCAACTTCATCATTGAACTCAGGTACAACTTCACAAGATACGAACGATGTATGACGACGGCCTGAAGAATCGAATGGAGAAATACGTACAAGACGATGTACACCTTTCTCTGCCTTTAAGTAACCGTAAGCGTTATGACCTTTAATTAATAAAGTAACACTCTTAATACCAGCTTCATCACCTGGTAAGTAGTCAACCGTTTCTACTTTAAATCCACGTTTTTCAGCCCAACGTGTGTACATACGTAGTAACATAGAGCCCCAGTCTTGTGACTCTGTTCCACCAGCACCTGGGTGTAATTCTAAAATGGCGTTATTTTTATCATAAGGATCGCTAAGTAGTAACTGCAGCTCATACTCATTCATTTCTTGGATTAAGCCTTTTACTTCTGATTCAAGTTCCTCATGTAAATCTTCATCATACTCTTCTTTTAAAAGCTCATGCGTAATTTCTAGGTTTTCGAACGTCTCATCTAGTTGACGGAACTTTCCAACCATATCTTTCAGTGCATTTGCTTCGTTAATTACAGCTTGTGCGCCTTGTTGGTCATCCCAAAATCCTGCGCCCATCATTTTCTCTTCTAATTCTGCAATTTGTTTCTCCTTAGTAGGGAGGTCAAAGAGACCCCCTAAAAGCCGCTAATCTCTTAGCCATTTTCTCTAATTCCTGTCTAATTTCTACTAATTCCATTTCCTTCACCTCTATGTAATTGCTGTTACTTTCGTATGAAAACAAGGGAAACTCTCTCCACTTATGACGGAGAGAGTTTAATCCTTCTTAATTATACATTTTTGATGTAAAAGTTTGCAAAGCAGCCTGGGCTACCGCCCTATATTACTTCCCAATGCCACAGCAGTTTTTATATTTTTTACCGCTACCACATTTACATAAATCGTTGCGGCCCACTTGGTCACCTTTTACAACTGGTTTTTTCTTCGCCTCTTCGCCATCGCTAGATGGGTGAACAGCTTCACCTTGAACAACTTCTTGACGCTCTAAGTTTTGTTCAATTTCAGCTTTCATAATGTAACGAGAAATTTCCTCTTCAATAGAAGCAATCATTGATTCGAACATTGCGAATCCTTCCATTTGATACTCACGAAGTGGATCAATTTGGCCGTAAGCACGTAAATGAATACCTTCACGAAGGTGATCCATCGCATCGATATGCTCTGTCCATTTCGTATCTACAACACGGAATACAACAACTTTTTCGAACTCACGCATTTGCTCTTCTGGCATAAGCTTTTCTTTGTCATTGTAACGCTCTATTAATTTCGCGATAATTGGCTCGCTCATTTCCTCTGGAGCAAGGCGACGTAATTCTTCTTCTTTCACATCTCCTTCTTGCAGAAGGTTTGTATTTAAGTAGTCAACAAGACCTTTAATGTTCCAATCTTCTTCAATTTCCTCTTGTGTATGAAGTGCAACCGCACGCTCTACTGTAGATTTCATCATACCTTCAATAATACCGCGTAAGTTCTCAGACTCCATTACCTCTTGACGCTGTTTGTAAATAACTTCACGTTGCTGACGAAGTACATCATCGTATTGTAGTAACTGCTTACGTGCATCATAGTTATTTCCTTCTACACGTTTTTGCGCAGATTCTACTGCACGAGAAACCATTTTACTTTCGATTGGCTGAGAATCATCCATACCAAGGCGATCCATCATCGCTTTCATATTATCAGAACCGAAGCGACGCATTAGTTCATCTTCCATTGATAAATAGAACTGCGTAACACCTGGGTCCCCTTGACGACCAGCACGACCACGTAACTGGTTATCAATACGACGACTTTCGTGACGCTCTGTACCGATAACGGCTAAACCAACGTTTTTCACATCGTCTCCAAGCTTAATATCTGTACCACGACCCGCCATGTTCGTCGCAATCGTTACAGCACCTTTAATACCTGCTTCTGCAATGATATCCGCTTCACGCGCATGGTTTTTCGCATTTAAGATGTTATGACGTACACCTTTACGCGTTAACATTTTTGAAATTAGTTCTGACGTTTCAATCGCCACTGTACCGACAAGAACTGGTTGTCCTTGCTTATGACGATTTACAATATCCTCAACAACAGCATTAAATTTACCTTCCATTGATTTGAAGATTAAATCTGCACGGTCATCACGAATAATCGGTTTGTTTGTTGGAATTACGATAACGTTCATATTGTAAATGTTACGGAATTCCTCTTCCTCTGTTTTCGCTGTACCAGTCATACCAGATAACTTTTCGTACATACGGAAGTAGTTCTGGAATGTAATTGTCGCAAGCGTCATACTTTCATTTTGAATTTCTACGCCTTCTTTTGCCTCGATAGCTTGGTGTAACCCTTCGCTATAACGACGACCTTTCATAAGACGACCAGTAAATTGGTCTACAATTACGATTTCGCCTTCTTGTACAACATAATCTGTATCACGATGCATAACAACGTGCGCACGAAGTGCCTGATTAATATGGTGAAGAAGCGCTACATGTTTTAAATCAAATAAGTTTTCAATATGGAAAGCTTTCTCCGCTTTCGTAATACCATCTTCTGTTAACATTACATTTTTCGTCTTCACATCAAATGAATAATCTTTTTCATTTTCTAACGTACGAACGAATGCATTTGCAAACATGTACAGCTCTGTTGATTTTTGAGCTTGTCCAGAAATAATAAGTGGCGTACGCGCTTCATCGACTAAGATAGAATCGACTTCATCGATAATAGCAAAGTGCAGTGGGCGTTGAACGCACTGCTCTTTATATAAAACCATGTTGTCACGTAAGTAATCGAATCCAAGCTCATTATTTGTGCTATACGTAATATCAGCAGCATAAGCCTCTTGTTTCTCTTCGCGTGACATACTGTTTAAATTAATTCCTACTGTTAATCCTAGGAATTCATGAAGTTGTCCCATTTCGCTCGCATCACGTTGTGCTAAGTATTCATTGACTGTAACAACGTGAACACCTTTTCCTGTTAAAGCATTTAAATATACAGGTAATGTAGATGTTAACGTTTTACCTTCACCCGTTTTCATCTCAGAGATATTCCCTTCATGTAAGGCAATACCACCCATTAACTGTACACCATACGGACGCATTCCAAGAACACGAGTCGCAGCTTCACGAACAACCGCAAAAGCTTCAGGTAGTAGATCATCTACTGTTTCACCTTTTGTTAGACGTTCTTTAAATTCAAGCGTCTTCCCTTTTAATTGTTCATCAGTTAATGGCTTAATAGATGGCTCTAGTGCATCAATTTGCTCAACTGTCTTCTGCATACGTTTAATTTGGCGTTGATTTACATCAAACACCTTTTTTAAGATACCGATCATAGGAAATACGCTCCTCTTTTTATTAAAATAAAACTTCCGATTGTTTTTTCTTTTTCTCTATTACAATCAGTCGTTATAAAAATCAAATGTATGTTATGCCAATTTTTCTCCTAATTAAAAAAACTAAAATGTATATACCTAATGATAATTGTAACACTTGTCTTATAACTATGACAACAATCGGCCGAATGTCAGGCCTTATATTCAAAAAAAGTTTTTATCCCGCGTTAACGGACCGTAAAACTCCCACCTCAAAATTCAGTTGGAGCCAAGAAGTTAGGTGGGAGATCAACTGTCCGTAAACGTCCGATTGGTGAGGGCTAATTAAAGTTTCATTTGTTACGTTTCTTTTCTCTATCTCATCATTTCAAATTCACATTACAAATTTCGTATTAAATCTAAATCGATAATTACAAAAAGCCGAAAATTTCACCGGTACAGTATCCATAGATACTTACACCTGCGCAAAACCTCCGACTTGAAAAGATAATATTATTTTGCAAGAGCTACTCAATCATGGCATCCCAAAAGCACGCTTAAAATATATCTGTATCAATCATGTATTAATTTATTGGTATTTCTAATTCATGATATTTCCCTTTCTTATCTTTCACAAAAGAAATGAATTTCACTTTAGTTGATTCATTTGAAAAGTTTTTATAATTTTTATAAGGGTCATCTCCTATAAAATAATTTGTCCCTATATATCCTCGCACTGTTTTACCAGCAGGTATTACAGGATCAAACTGATATTTTTTAGGTAATTCTATTGAATAAGGGATTACATTATAAAACTCGCCTATTTTAGAATAAAACATTGTATTAGAAGTAGACTGATTACTAAGCAAATTAATATCCCGATTCGTTGTATTTGTAATATCTAAAGGTAACACATATGTCACTACTTCACGGTCTTCATAAGGATCATACACTTTTGTAGGATCAAGAGGATCAAGTGCATGAAATGTAACTCCTTGACCATCTTCAAAAGTTCTATTAGATAAAAGCTCACCTTTTATGACTTTATAAGATTCATTATTTTGATTTAATGTTTTAAATCTAAAGAAACTAGCAAATGTACATAGCAACATACACAATCCAATGCTTATTAAGACATGTTTTCTTGTCACTCTTAATCTACCAACCTTCCATTATTAACATGTACAATGCGATCTACTATTTCATTATCTAGAACATGCACATCATGACTAGCTACAATGATAGTCGTTCCTTTAGATTTTTCTACTTTCAAAATATCCAAAACCTCTTTTATCCCATCACTATCTAAAGCATTCGTTGGCTCATCTAATAACAATAGTGTTGGTTGTTCCATTAAAGCTTGCGCTATCCCTAAACGTTGTTTCATACCTAAAGAGTATCTTTTATACTTTCTCTTATCTGTTTTATCAAGTCCAACCCTTTGAATAATATTATAAATTTCCTCATCAGAGATTTTATTGTTAATCGATGATAAAAATTTCAAATTCTGAAAACCAGTATACCCTGGAATAAAACTTGGATATTCAATCAATATCCCCATAGAATCCGGAAATTGCTTTTGTTTTCCAATCATTTCATTATCTACGTAAACAGCTCCAGAATTTAAACGCATTAATCCTGATATAGCACGTAAAATCATTGTTTTACCAGAACCATTATGCCCCTTCAAAACTAAAAACTCTCCTTTTTTTACTGACAAACTAATATTATCTAACACAATATTTCCCTTTAATCTTTTCGTCATATATTCACATTTAATATAATTGTCCATAAATTATTCACCTATCACATCTAGTTTTTTTAAACAAAAACTACCTAACAAAATCATTACAACAACAATTACTACTCCGATTAAAAGTAACTCATGCCATTGAATAGATTCATTATTACCTAAAGTCAATTGAATTGAGCTGTGATCAACAAAATACCAACGATTTGGCATAACAAAAGAGCCTAAAAAATAAATACTATGAAAGAAAATAGACAAAAATAGGTATAACAACATTAGTACAAAAACAATAGTTATCGGTATATAAAATGTTAAAAACTCAAAAATCAAAGCTAATAAAAAGCTTATAATAATTTGAATTAGCATAGTACCTACTATCTTATAAGAAAATTGACTATATACATTTGAAAAAGAATGCCCGCCAAAAGTAAGCAAATAATAAACAGTAAACCAAATCAAATACATAACAATCCAAATACTAATTATGTAAAAAAACAAAGATAGTATTTTCGTTAACCAAAGAAAATGCTTCTTCTTAACACGAGGAAATAAATAAACACCATTCTGCTGAATATCTGAAAAAGCAAACTTCCCTACTAGCAACAAAGGAGTAATTTGAAAAAATATCCAATAAAACGGGATAGAAAATCGCCCCTCCTTATAAAAATAAGATAAATCCACAAAGTCTACTCCATGAAAAAATCGATAAAAGGTAACATCTACTAATACAGGTTCTTTACCATTACTCAGAGGCTGATTGTATAAAAAGGTAACTACAATCATAGCGTAAATTAAGAATAAAAAAGCCATTATCTTGATGGAATCTCTAAACCTTACATGTAAATCTCTTTTTAACAAATGATATAAAATCATAATGTAAACTAGATCACCTCTGTCTCATCATTCATAGCAATATAACTTTTTTTAGATAAAATCCATACACTTATAAAAAAGATAAAAAAACATCCAAATAAGCGTATAAGTAAACCAGTAGCATCTTCAAACACATTTATATAAAAAGCATTTGTAAATAAAAATCCATGTAATATAAATCTATCTAATAAAACGGCAGTAATCATACATATTATTACAAGTAAACTAGGTAAAAATAATTGCAATAAAGCACTTATCATACATATAAAAATAGTCGCAAATAATTGAATGCAAAATAATAATGGATAATTCACAGAAATACTATTTACAGCCATCATATTTGACATCAAAAATAACTGTAAAATCATACTCCCAGCGAAAAAACAAACGAAAACGAATAGTTTCAAATAATATATAGAAACTAATTTCCATGCATTATTCACTCGGTAAACTACATAAATACTAAAAAAATTCGACATAGAATATACAGAAAAAACGATTGTTAAAGGAATAAATATGGTCGACAAATTATAAAACGACATAACCTTATACAGGGTTTCCAATTCGTTCATTTTCTCTTTTACAATTCCAGGTTCAAAATAATTGAACAAGCAACCAATGATACTAGCATTAAGTAAAAAGAGAATACTGAACCAAATATATTTCATCCTTATAGTTTCTTTCATTACATTATAAAAGAACATGCTTCCTACTCCCCCGTAAATAAAGAACTACAGAACAAAACCAAATACATAACAGCACACTAAGAAAAATTTGTAATTCAAAAAAGCCGAAGTCTTTAATTAAATAATCTTTAGGATTGAGAATTCCCTTTCCAATACCAAGCCAAAAAATATGTAAAATAAATGGCACTAAATAAATAAAATAAACTCGTTTTATAAAAAATGACACTGATAAAGCCAAACTTGAAAAAACCGCACCGTATAAACCATTTAAAAATACATACATAAGAAAATATAAAGTCGGATACTCATAATAAACCGTATGAAATTGAGCTGTTGGTGAAACAGTAGCAGCCATATAATTTAATATCGGATGCGGAGCAACTGTCGGATAAGTCATCACATATAAATAAAAATGAAATAGTAAAGGGACACTTATAATAAAAAAAGATACAATAAAATTAATAAAATAAAGTAATCTAAAATAATGACGCGTTCCCATCTTAGAAATGACAGGATAAATAAATCCATAATTTTTATCAATTCTATAAATCCCAGCTACAGCCATTGCAGAAATCATAGGAAATATAAGTAGATAAAATTCACTATAAAATGGTAATCTATTAAAATGTAAAATGTTAGATAAATATGGAGATACCTTTATGATCCCAGCATCATTAAATCCTTTCGTTGTTACACACATAGAAATATATTGAGCAGTAACAATTACTAACATAATAAATAAAGACAACCAAAACATCCTGCCTTTTAAAATCCTCCCTAAAAAGTAACTCATCTACAGCTCCTCCATAAACCATTAATGAAATTTAAATCTTTTTTAATATGAACATTTGATCCGCAACACCATAACATTTATTTTCTTTATTTAACCAGATGTAACGAAAAGAAACATTTACTCTCTCACCTTCAAATTTAGGAAACTCAACTTCATACTGATAAACATCATTTGTACCTTTTCTTTTTACACTCTTAACTTCTTGTTTCCACTCAATTACTTTTCCATCAGTTTGTTCAATCCGCCCCAAAAGATACGCTGGTTTTTTCTTGTTCGTAACACCCGTTAAAAAAACATAATAATTTTCTGGTATAACTCCTGACTTTAAATTTTTATCTGAAAGCCTATCTTTTATTGCAATATCATTTCTATCTATTTGCCCTTGAAAGAAATCATCACCAGTTTCATTTTCCAAGAATACTTGTTCAAAAACAGTATTTTTATTAATTTCTTTCAACTGAATACTTTTCAAATTATCTTTTTCCGTTAAAGTATCTTCAATATTTACAATAGGTTCATCTACTTTCTTATGGCAAGAAGCTAATAAACAAATAATCAATATAAAACAACAGAATAAAATATATTTTGAAATAAGCTTCATTGCAGCACCTCCTATTCAAAAAATGAAATAGTAGAAAAAGTCGTATAATCCAGATGACGAACTAGACGACTTTTTCTAACGTTACATAATAAATAATTTTAATTTATAATTTCTAAATCAATATTCAGTGTAAGGTCCACTAGGTCTTACACTATCAGGACTCCAAGCAGTAGGATAAGCATTATTTTCTCTAGAATAACCACCGAATCTCACAGGTACATTTTTCCCATAGTTTTCATATGCGTAATTTTGGAAAAGATACGTTTTACCTGGTCGCACCGTTCCTTCATGCTTACCTGACTCACCTGAAACATTTACCCAATCTCTATCACCTTTACCTTTATTTTTATCCGCTTCTGTCCAAACATTGAAAGAACCACCGCCCTTCTCACTGCTCTTCACACGCATATACATAGAAGTAGGTGTCTCTTTAGGACGTGCGTTAGTAAAATCATATGCACTCCAAAGTCTAAAGGTAAATTCTACATGATCATCCCTTGTATCAGCATTAGCTGGTTCGGTTAAAACGAAAGTACTAGCTAAAATACCTAAAGATAAAACAGATCCAAGCATAAAACGACTTTTTTTCTTAATACTCACTAAAAGCACCTCCGATAATTTGTAGCATTATACTAATCTTATTTTTTCACCGAGGGAATAAACAAAATCTCTATAACGAAATATAACAATAACAATCTCTCGATGTACTCTCAATAGCATTCAGAAAACTTAATGTTATATTTATAATGGTAAACATTTTGACAAATTAACAAAAATAATAATACACTCCTAGCAAAAAATTACTTATAGAGATAACTACTTACCTACGCCTGTTCCAAATCATAAAGAGTAACTCACCTTTCGAAAAACAAAAACTAAAATATAAAAAAGCGCAGCCATTTCGGCTACGCTTTTGAATTATTATTTAGTTTCGATTAAACCATATTTCCCATCTTTACGGCCATATACAACGTTAGTTTCATTTGTATCAGCATTTGTGAAGACGAAGAAATTATGTCCTAGCATATCCATTTGTAGGATTGCCTCTTCAACGTCCATCGGTTTTAAATCGAATCGTTTTGTACGTACAAGTTCTAGTTCATCCTCTTCTACCTCATCCAGAACAGCTACTGCTTCTGGAAGGATAAAGTTCGTTTTCATAGAACCTTTCTCACGTAACTTACGATTTACTTTTGTTTTATGTTTACGAATTTGTCGCTCAAGTTTATCAACTACTAAATCGATAGCAGCGTACATATCGCTATTAGTTTCTTCTGCACGAAGTAATAAATCAGTAAATGGAATTGTTACCTCGACACGTTGCTTGTCAGAGTATACTTTTAAATTAACTTTAATCTCTGGGAATGTATCAAAATAACGCTCTAACTTACTTAGTTTTTTCTCTACATATTCCTTTAATGCTGGAGTTACTTCAATATTTTCACCACGAATGTTGAATTTCATAGATGAATTCCTCCTTTCAAGCCTATGTACTATAATTTCGACACCGGCTTAAAAACTCCTTCTAACTTTTTTAAAAAAATTAGTGGAATTGCGATTTTTTTATCGTTTTTTGTTGAAATGAAAAGATGCATCGTTTCTATCTTTATTTTATCCTATTAACATCGTGAATAACGAATATAACTGTGGACAATTCGTTACAGAAAAGAAACAACTTTTTGACAACTCCATTCATAACAAAAACCCCTTGCAAAAAAACAAGAGGTTCTACCATATATATAACGTTGCCACAAACGCAGCTTTCTCTTCCCAAAAACAATATACCTACAGTTTTACAACATTAGCTGCTTGCGGTCCACGTGCTCCCTCTACAATATCAAACTCAACTTGTTGCCCTTCTTCTAATGACTTATATCCATCTTGTTGAATAGCAGAAAAATGAACAAACACATCATCACCGTCTTCACGCTCAATAAACCCAAATCCCTTTTCTGCATTGAACCATTTTACTCTTCCTTGCATGTTCATTCCATTCCCTTCACTCTAAAAATCAGGACATTTGCCCCATAATTTCACTATAACGAATGACAACATACGAAGTCAAAGAAGACTTATCGCCTTTTTATTATCCCTTTCGACAGTTACAGATTAACTTCTACAGAGCGTCAAACTAGAAACTTCGCTTGCTCCTTTATCATAGAAAAGACTTCCAATTTGTCTCACTGTAATTCCTGTCGTATATACATCATCAACAAGTAAAATATGTTGACCATGAAACATCTCTTCTCTCTGAAAATAAAAAGGATTACTTCCCGAAAGCCTTTCTTTACGCGACTTCTTACTTTGCTTTTCTGTTTCCTTCCTTCTTAATGATGAATAAAAATTTTTGACAGGCAAACAAGCTGCTAATAACTCTGCTTGATTAAAACCTCGCTCATATTCCCGTTCCCTACTAAGCGGAACAGCAATAACAGTTGAAACGTCCGTAAAATACTTTTGAAATAGCTCCCGAAAAGATTGATAAAAAATACGAACTAACTCCGCATCACCTCGAAACTTAAACTGCGCTAGTATACCTTTCATGTCATCATTGTACACGTACAACGAACGATTTTTAAAAGGACGATATCCTTCCTCATTCCTCCATCTTATACAGTCCATGCAAATGTCATTTTCTTTATATCGAGTAGGTAAGTCATCTAAAGGACGACCACAATCCATGCAAATTCTTCCTATAATATAGGAAAGTTTTTGCTCACATCTATCACATACATATTTTTTGGGGGACTTTACAAAGAAGGCGTACCAACTAACTGTTTCCACCATATACTCATCACAAAGTAAACAATGCATTAATCGATCAACCCTTGTTCTTTCGCATTTTTGTTCATACTTTGAATATGTTTTTTCGCACGTACCATTGCCTCTGTCTTACCGTAATGAAAATACATAACCTCTCCGTATGGCTCTTCAAAACTACGCCCCGCTCGGCCTGCAATTTGTACGAGCGCACTCTCTGAAAAAATTTCTTCTTCAGCTCCTAACACAGCCACTTGTAAGTTCTTCACAGTTACTCCTCTTTCTAAAATTGTCGTTGTAACTAATAACGGAATGTCTCCCTTTCTGAAAGATGCTACTTTTTCTTTTCTCATCGAATCTTCTGCATGCACGCCATCGATTCTATTATCCAACCCTTTCAACAACTGACTTATTTCTTCTATATATTGCACATGAGGAACAAATAAAAAAATAGGATACTTTTTGTTTAAGTTCATTTTTAACCATTGTAGTAACACGCGAGGAATTTTTTTATGATGGAGGCTTTTCTTCCAATTTCCGCACCAACTAAATAGAGGAACTGGTAACGGGTGACGATGGTATCGTCCTGACACAATAACACCTTTTTGTTTCCCCTTTCTGAAATTACGCTTCCACTTTTCATCAGGGGTTGCAGTTAAATAAATACGCGCTGCTTTCTCTTTCATTGCTTGTTGCACTGCATACTGTAACATTTGATCCGCATGATACGGGAAGGCATCAATCTCATCTACAATCATCACATGAAACGCTCTATAGTAACGTAACAGTTGGTGAGTCGTTGCAACGACTAACGCTGCATCTTTTTTATGATCTACACTCCCTCCGTATAAAGCAGCTACAGTTATACTCGGAAACACTTCTTGTAATCTCGGCGCTAATTCCAGTACAACGTCCGTCCTTGGCGTTGCGATACAAACTCTTTCTCCTTTTTGAAGCGCCTCTTCTATACCGTAAAATAACATTTCTGTTTTTCCAGCCCCGCACACAGCCCAAATAAAAAAAGATTTTTTCTGCTTAATCGCTTCTATAACTCCTTGCGCCGCCAACTCCTGACCAGTAGATAAAGTCCCTTTCCAATGTAACCGTTTTTTATGACACTCTCCTGTTCTTTCAGCAATCCCGCGAACAAGTACAGTACATTCACTAACTCTCCCCATCGTGATACACTTCCGGCAATACGCGCATGCTTTACCGCACCTTTTACATAAAAATGATGCAAATAGCCGCTGCTCTATATTTCCGCAGCGCTGACATATATATTTAGAAGCCTTCTTCGTTATACCTTGTACACATACAACCTCTCCCTTCTTTTTCAAATCACTTAATTCTCTCCGTAAATCTGAAGAGAGTTCTTCTAATAGCAACTGTTTTCCAACAAGCATTAGCACTCACCTCCAGCATTACTATAAACCTTTCTTATAATCTCGTAAAAACGCAAAAAAGCCGATAACCTACTTATAAAATAGTAAGCTATCGACTTTATACACATGTTTTATTCGATTATAAATCCTAGAATCTACCGTATCCTAAGAAATGTTTTTGGTTGTAGCTACTGCTTAAGCTAGAGTAAGCAATCCCTTTGTCACCAGCATGAATCATTTGGCCATTGCCAACGTAAATACCAATGTGAGATGGACCATTTTTATAAGTATTTTGGAAGAATACTAAGTCCCCTGGCTGTGGGCTACTTACTTTAGAAACTGAATTCCAGTAACCATTAACATCTTGACGACCTACACCGAATACGTAAGAAATGAATCCACTACAGTCAAAACCACCGTTTGATGGAGATGCACTTCCCCAAACATATGGTAAGCCTAAGTATTGTTGCGCTTTACCAATTACGCCAGGAGCTGGAGCTGGGCCTGGTGTCGGTTCTGGTTTTTTATCTTCTTTTTTAGGTGCTTCTTTTTTAGGCTCTTCCTTTTTAGGTTCTTCTTTTTGAGCTTGTCCACCGTTGTTTGCTGGTGCAGCTGGTGCAGCTTGCTCTACTGGTGCTTGTGCTTTTTGAGCTTGCGCATCTTTAGCAGCTTGCTCTGCTTGTTTTTGAGCAGCAGCTTCTTGTGCAGCTTTTGCTTGTGCTTCTTCTTCTGCAATGCGTTGTAATTGTAATGCTTGTTTTTCAAGCTCTTTCAATTGACTTTCCGTACTTGTCATTGAAGTTACAACTGTATCCATTTTACCGCTTAAATCGTTTACTGCTGCTGCTTTTTTCGCTTTTTCAGCGTCAAGTTCTTTTTTAGCAGTTTCAATTTGAGCTTGTGCTTCTTTTAATTCTTTTTGCTTTGTTTTTACCGTTTCAACATCTTTTTTCACGTTCGCTTGATCTTCTTGTTGTGTTTTCATGATATCTTCGTCAGACTCAAGAATTTTAGAAACAGAAGTTAAACGATCAACTAAATCTGCAACGTTTTTAGAGTTTACAAGAACTTCTGTTACAACGTTTGTGTTTGGTTGCTCTTGAAGTGCAACTAAACGTTTTCTTAATAACTCTTCACGTTTTGCAATTTTCGTTTGTAATTCTGCAATATCTTTATTTTTCTTTTCGATTAATTGCTCAGTGTCCGCAACTTTTTTCGTTGTTTCATCAAGCTTTGCAGCATTCTCTTGAACAGACTTATCTAAACCTTGAATTGTTTTGTTTAAGTCATTCATTTGTTTTTGTAATTCATCACGTTCTTGTTTTTGTTTATGTAAAGTGTCATTTTGTGTATTAATTTGTGATTTCACGTCAGAAATTTTATCTTCTGCAAATACATTTGGTGTTAGTCCTGAAAACATTAACCCTGCCACTAATGCGCAAGATGCCATTTTTAGCTTTTTCATTTTATTTTTTACACCGCTTTCTTTTTTCTTTTTTCCGTATATAACCTATAAAATTTATACCATAATTCGGGATTTTTTTTGCTAATGTTACGCTTTTGTAAAACAAATGTAATATTATATGTAACTCTATCGCAAAATATGCATATTTTTGTATATACGTGTAGAGTTTTAAAAGTTTTTTTAAGCAAAGAAAAAAACGCAAGGTTTCCCTTACGTTTTATTAAATATACTAATATGGATGAAATCAAAACGTTATTTCATCCATTTCTCAGCCCAATTTTGGACTTCATCCATAACACTTTCTAACGCTTTTCCCTTGTCCGTTAAGCCATACTCGATTCGAACTGGTACTTCTGGATAAACATTACGAACTACAATGCCTTCGCTTTCCAATTCCTTTAAACGCTCTGATAACATACGATCGCTCATATTCGGTATAATATCTGCGATTTCTCTAAAACGTTTTGACTCTTCCAGCAAAGATTTAATAATTAAGCCAGTCCACTTCTTACTAAGCAAAGTAAAAGCTGACTCAAACTTTGGACATAAACAAGAATTATGCTCCATATGTTTCACCTCTCTTCTATTATAATATAGTTTCTTGTAAAAAGTAAGTTATAAAACTTTCCTCATTATTTTATTTTACGTACATTTTACCATTTCCAAATATTAACTTGTCAACTTCACGTAAAATATCCGTAAAAAAACCCTCTTCCGAAAGAGAGCTTTTTATATCTTTATTACTTCGTATACCATCCAAGGCCTAATGCACCTTCACCTAAATGCGTTCCAATTACAGCACCGAAATAACCTGTGCGGATTGTAACATGAGGATATTTTGCTTCTAATTCTGCCTTCCATTCATTCGCTTCCTCTTCACGTTGTGCATGAATGATAACTGCTTCCATAGGTACACCTTTACTTGCTTGCTCATCAAAAATTTCAATGATACGTTTTAGCGCTTTTTTACGCGTACGAATCTTTTCAAACGGGATAATGATTTTGTCTCTAAAATATAAAACCGGCTTTACTTGTAACAGACTACCGATGAAAGCTTGCGCACTATTTAATCGGCCTCCACGTTGTAAATGGTGTAAATCATCTACTACAAAATAAGCGTCCATCGTTTTCTTCATTTCATCAAAACGGGCGATAATCTCTTTCGGATCCTTCCCTTCGCTTGCTAGCTTTGCACCTTCACGCACGTAGAATCCTTGTACTTCACAACTAATTTCAGAGTCGTACGTATATACATCAATACCCTCTACCATTTGACCAGCTGTCGTTGACGTTTGATATGTACCACTAATCCCACTTGAAAGATGAATGCTAATAACTGCATCATAATCCTTAGATAATTCTTCATATAGCTCAACAAACTTTCCGATTGCTGGTTGAGAAGTTTTCGGAAGCTCTTCTTGCTCACGTACTTTTACATAAAAATCATCTGCTGAAATTTCAGCTTCTTCTTGATAAGATTCCGTTCCAAACACAACGTTTAATGGAATCATATATATATTGAGTTCATCACGAATATGCTTCGGTATATATGCTGTACTATCAGTAACAATAGCTGTTTTCATTTTCGTACCTGCCTTATAAAAAAGTTTTTATTTCCTAATTTTACACGAAAACTAAAAATGGTGCATCCATACATGAAAATGCGGGTTTGAAATTATACTTATCATCTCGACAAATTACAACAAAAAGGTAAAATACTCATCAAAAATTTCAGCTTATTTATAAAAAAATGTTTGAATATAAAAACGCCCGCTTTTAAAATGTAAAGTACTAGTCATTTTGATGGATAGGGGCGTATACAAGTGTTATTACAATATTTAACAATAAAAGACTACGGTGAACACGAAATTGTTATTCAAAAATCAAGATTCATCTGTTATGTTAGTCGTGCTACAACCGAAGAAGAAGCTCAAGAATTCATACAAAAAATCAAAAAACAAAACTGGAATGCAACACATAATTGTTCTGCGTATTTAATTGGCGAACAAGATCAAATCCAAAAAGCAAATGATGATGGTGAACCTAGTGGTACAGCTGGCGTACCTATGTTAGAGGTACTAAAAAAACGCGGTTTAAAAGATACCGTCGTTGTCGTTACCCGCTATTTTGGTGGCATCAAACTGGGCGCTGGTGGATTAATTCGCGCATATGGAAAATGTACAAGCGAAGGCATTAATCATGTCGGTGTTGTCGAGCGAAAGCTAATGCGTATTATGCAGACCGAAATTGATTACACATTACTTGGCAAAATTGAAAATGAATTACGTAATTCAAAATATGCCATTAAAGATATACATTACCTCGAAAATGTCACATTTGATACGTATGTAGAAGAAGATGGAAAACAAGCATTCACGGATTGGATGATTGAATTAACAAATGGGAAATGTACAATTACAGAAGGAGATATGTTGTACTTAGAGCAAGATGTTATCTAAGAATAACTACTGTATCGCCTTTAAAGATTAATGTAGTGAATTACTTTCCTACAAATGAACTAAGGAGATTATATATGGAAGAACGTTATTATCATCTCCAAAATAGCAGAATAAAAAAGAAACGAAGAAGAAAGTTTTTCTACTTCCTTATTTTCTTATTTTTATTTGGTAGTGTAGGACTTTATATATTAAATTCCTACTCTTCTCTCATGGGGATGTATAGTGGTTTTACTCGTGAAAAATCGGATTTGAGAACCGAAGATGTAGAAATTACAAAGGAGCCTTTTACACTCCTTATTATGGGTATAGAAGATTATGCAACAGACGGTCAAAACGGTCGTACAGATTCATTAATGTTTGCGACAGTCAATCCGAAAACGCAAAAGATTTCGCTTATGAGTATCCCTCGTGATAGTCGCGTTCCAATTGTCGGAAAGAATAAAGAGGACAAAATTAACGCTGCGCATGCTTACGGCGGAGAAGAAATGGCAATCAAAACTGTCGAAGGTTTCCTAAAAGTACCTGTAGACCATTATGTTAAAATTGATTTCCAAGGCTTTAAAGGTATTGTTGATGCTGTTGGCGGTGTTACTGTTGATGTTCCCTTCGATTTTTGGGAGCGTTCAGACGTAGATTACTACAAAAAAATCCAATTTAAGCAAGGACAGCAAGAATTAAATGGTGAAGAAGCACTCGCTTACGTTCGTATGCGAAAGCAAGATCCAAATGGTGACTATGGTCGGGCCGCTAGACAAAGACAATTACTAGCTGCTGTTGCTCAAAAACTAAATTCCACCTCTACCGTATTTAAAATTAAAGATTTAACAGCGGTCGTTGGAAAATATATAAAAACTGACATTCCTATTTCTGATGGCCTTGCTCTTTACAAGAAACTTTCTGGGTTTGATCCTTCTACAATACAAACACTCAAACTTGAAGGAGAAGACAAAAAAATAGGTGGTATTTATTACTTCCTTCCAGATCCAAACGGTGTTGAGGCAGTACGTAACGAAATTAAAAAAGAACTAGGAGAAAAGGTAACCACGCAAGAAAATTCAACAACAAAAACGGAATCCACTCCTTCTTCAAATTCTAACTCTAACGAAAAAGCGAAGAAAGAAACGAATCAGAATCAGAACAAAACACCAACTGATCCCCCTCCTTCTACGAATGCTCATGCAGAGTGGATTATGAGAAATCAGCAATAAAAAAGCCAAATCGCATGCGATTTGGCTTTTTTTTATTTATTAAAGTGTTTTAAAATTGCTTCTACAATACGCTCTGATGCACGGCCATCACCGTACGGATTAGACGCTTTTGACATCTTATCATGAGCTTCTTTGTCTGATAACAACTCATCAGCAAGGATAAAGATTGTCTCTTCGTCTGTTCCCGCTAATTTCAACGTACCTGCTTCAATACCTTCTGGACGCTCTGTTGTATCACGAAGAACAAGAACTGGCACACCGAGTGATGGTGCTTCCTCTTGTACCCCGCCAGAGTCAGTTAACATTAAGTATGAACGAGCTGCAACATTGTGGAAATCAATTACATCTAGCGGCTCAATTAAATGAATGCGGCCATGATCGCCTAAAATATCATTTGCAGTTTCACGAACAACAGGGTTCATATGAACAGGATACACAACTTGTACGTCTTCATGCTTATCAACAAGACGCTTAATTGCACGGAACATATTACGCATTGGCTCTCCTAGGTTTTCACGACGGTGAGCTGTCATAAGTACAAGACGATCACTTCCAAGTTTCTCTAGTACAGGATGACTATATGTTTCTTTTACAGTCGTTTTTAGCGCGTCAATCGCTGTATTTCCTGTTATGAAAATGCGTGATTCATCTTTATTTTCTTTCTGTAAGTTCGTTGCTGATTTTGCTGTAGGTGAGAAATGAAGATCTGCCATTACGCCTGTTAATTGGCGATTCATCTCTTCTGGGTATGGAGAATACTTATCCCATGTACGAAGTCCTGCTTCGACATGACCTACTGGAATTTGATTGTAGAAAGCAGCTAAACTTGCAATAAACGTTGTCGTCGTATCACCATGTACAAGTACGATATCAGGCTTTGCTTCTTTCATTACTTTATCCAAACCTTCTAAACCACGCGTTGTAATATCGATTAAAGTTTGGCGATCCTTCATAATATTCAAATCGAAATCTGGTGTAATTCCAAAGATACTTAATACTTGGTCTAACATTTGACGATGTTGTGCTGTTACAGTCACAATCGATTCAATTTTCTCAGGATGCTTTTGCAACTCTAATACAAGAGGTGCCATTTTAATTGCTTCTGGACGTGTCCCGAAAATTGTCATTACTTTTAAACGTTCAGTCATTTCATTGCCTCTTTTCTTTCACTAGTTACAAATCCTATTATGACATATAAGAATATACATGAATACATACCTTTTTAACGAATAACAGAAAAATCCCTCTTATGAATACTTTCTCTTCCAACGGAATAATAATCTATTCCTTGTTTCTTGACATCCTCATTAGTATAACAATTTCTTCCATCAAATAAAATAGGCTCTCTCATAAGTTGTGCGTACTTTTCTAACGGATAAGCTCTGATTGCTTCCCATTCTGTCACGATAAAAGCCGCACTCGCTCCTCTAATCGATTCATCTATACATTCGCTATATTGTATAGTCTCCCCAAAGATATTTTTCATATTGTGAATTGCCTTTGGATCATATAGAACTACATCCGCACCCATATGAATTAATTCTTGTATCATAATAAGGGACGGTGCGTCTCTTATATCATCCGTATTCGGTTTAAATGCCGCTCCCAGCACTGCAATCCGCTTCTTGTTCATATTTATTACTTTCTTCGCTTTCTCAATCAATAACAACTGTTGTTTATTATTCACTTCAATGACGGCTTTTAACAAACGAAAATCATGCGCCACATTCCCTGCAATTTGCACAAGCGCTTTCGTATCTTTCGGAAAACACGATCCCCCGTAACCAATGCCCGCATTTAAAAAAGACGCCCCAATTCTCTTATCCATTCCCATTCCTTTTGCAACATCTAATACATTAGCTCCTACCTTCTCACATATATTTGAAATTTCATTGATAAAACTAATTTTTGTCGCTAAAAAGGCATTCGATGCGTATTTAATCATCTCTGCACTTTTTATATCTGTAACATACGTTTGCAAATGTAATTTACTATATAAATTCTCAACTTTTCGCGCCGCTTCCTCATTATCAGCTCCAATTACAATACGATCTCCCTGAAAAAAATCGTAAATCCCTGAACCCTCCCGTAAAAATTCGGGATTCGATACAATATGTAATTCATGCCTATTTTGTAATTTCTCCTCAATCCATCCCCTCATAGCACCATTCGTCCCTACAGGAACAGTACTTTTTGTAACAACAATAATGTCTTTAGTCGCATATGCTCCAATATCAAAACATGCATTTTGAATATATGTTAAATCTGCTGTCCCATCTAATAACGATGGCGTTCCAACTGCAATAAATATAAATTCTGCATCATGAAATGCTTCTTCTTTACTTGCTGTAAAAGTTAAACGATTATTCTCACACGCATCATGTATTAATTCATATAAGCCAGCTTCATAAATAGGCAGATCCCCTTGTTTTATCCGTTCAATTTTCTCATCATCTATATCAAAACATGTAACCGAATGTCCCAATACTGCCAATCCTACTCCTGTAATCAACCCAACGTATCCGGTACCTATTATCGTAATTTTCATTTCCTTTTCGCACAGGAATATACAATAGAAAATATACGAATACATAGAATTTACCCTGTGCTTCCCCCTCTCACATTAAAAATGAGAAAACTCTTTTACTTCTTTATTATATGAATTGCTTTCTTCATTCTTTTTTAAGTTTTTGTAAAATTAAATATTGTCCATAAAACCAATAGAAATTTTACCGAGATTAAAGCTGCACGTTCAGGCTTGAAAAATTCCCACATTTTAACACGGAACTTACTCATTTCTACGTGTAACACTTATAATATTGAAATAAAATTATTCGCTATTAAAGAGAAAGAAAAAATGTCATATTCCAAAGCCCAATACGATTAACCTTCTCAAATGATTCAACATTCTGTATACCATTGTCATATATTCTATCTGCTTCCATTTACCATAAAACGAAAAAAAGATTGAATTCTAATCTTTTTGTGATACCATATGTTATGAGCCTGTAAATAAACATCATAATTTTCAGATAAATATATTAAAAAAAATTACGTTAGACTATAAAAGGGTGGGGTATTAATGGACTCACAAGTGATTTATGCCATTTTGGCATCTTTCATCACTGTACTCATCGTTACTCCTTTAGTTATTAAGTTAGCTTTTAAAATAGGAGCAACAGATAAGCCAAACGCGCGTAAAGTGCACCAAAAGATTATGCCTCGTCTTGGCGGGTTAGCAATATTTATTGGTGTGGCTGTTGGATTTGTTGTCGGTGGCTTATACGAACAAAGAATGTTATCGATAACGCTAGGTGCGATTATCATTGTAATCATCGGTATTTTAGATGATATGTACGAGTTATCTGCGAAGGTAAAATTCGGTGGACAACTATTAGTTGCCATTATGATTGTAAAAAGTGGATTATTAGTGCAAGTATTATATATTCCAATCCTCGGGGATACTGAACTTGGATGGCTTGCTTACCCAATTACAGTATTTTGGATTGTAGGTATTACAAATGCCATCAACTTAATTGACGGCTTAGATGGATTATCCGCTGGTATTTCATCTATCGTACTGGCAACGCTAGCATATATGGCCTTCACTAGCCCATGGGGTACTGGAGCTGCTATTATCTTACCACTAGCATTAATTACATTAGCAAGTACAATTGGATTCTTATTCTACAACTTCCATCCAGCAAAAATTTTCATGGGAGATACAGGAGCACTATTTTTAGGATACTGTATTTCTGTTATATCGTTACTTGGATTATACAAAAGTGTAACGCTATTCAGCTTTATCGTTCCAGTTATCATTTTAGGCGTGCCTGTATTTGATACGACATTTGCAATTATCCGTCGTATCGTAAATAAAAAACCTATTTCAGCACCAGATAAGTCGCATTTACATCACCGTTTACTTGCAATGGGCTTCTCTCATCGTAAAACGGTACTAATTATATACGCATTCGGTATTTTCTTTAGTGTAAATGCAATCATTTTCTCTAGTGCGACATTATGGTTATCCATTATTCTTCTTTTCGTTTTAATCTTCTTTACAGAGATTATTGCTGAAGTAATTGGACTTGTACATGAACGTTACAAACCACTTATTTCCTTTTATAAAAAAGTGAAAAAACGCGAAGACTAATTGTAGTATAGCCTTTACTATTATGAAATATTCAAATAGCATCCTCTTTCTTATAAGAGGATGCTATTTTTTATTCGTTATTTTATATTTCCAAAATATAGTTTGTTTGAGAGTTCCACTATTGGAGAAAGATATACATAATAAGAAAAGGATTATATTTTCTTTTTTACATCTTGATTGTCAAACTGAGGGTGAATGTTATGATCAAGCGAGTATTTCAATACATTATTTTATTTTTAACGATTACTATGTACGCGTCATCTCATGCAGGAGCGACTACAATTCCCCCTGCTGAACATCATCCAAATACCGAAACTTCCTCTTCTACAAAAAAAATCGCGTACTTAACATTTGATGACGGACCAAACAAATATACTACGCAAATTTTAAACATCTTAAAAGAAAAGAACGGAAAAGCAACTTTCTTTGTTATTGGTGGAAAAGTACCACATTATAAAAAGACAATGCAACGATTAATTAAAGAGGGACATTATATCGGACTTCACAGTATGTCCCATGATGTAAAGCGCCTTTACACTGGTGATCCATCCGCTTTAATTACAGAAATGGAACAAACACAAAACATTGTCCAACAAGTTACAAAATTAAATACACATCTCGTTCGTGTCCCATATGGTAGCATGCCTTACTTAAAAAAGAATTACCGTGATGCACTTGTATCAGCCCAGTATAAAATGTGGGATTGGACAATTGATACATACGACTGGAAAAGCTATGACAATCCCTCTGCCATACTAGAAAGGGTACGTAATCAGAGCGATGAACAAGTCGAAGTAATTTTAATGCATGATTCGAGTGTAACCGTACAAATACTGCCACAAGTAATTGATTACTTACAGTCACAAGGATACCAGCTTCTTCCCTATAATCCATCTTCTCATCTCGAAGTAAACTTTTGGAAAGACACAAGATTGTAACAGCTTTAGTGCTATGTGCTAAAGCTGTTTTATTTTTCTCTTCCCACCCTTCCCATTTTTGTGTAAAATTTTAAATAGTGATGAAGTTTCGAGGTGAATAGAAATGAAACGAATAGATCTCATTTTTAACGCAATACAAAAAGGCAATTATACAGAAGGTGTAACTGCATCAGAACTCGCTACCCTGTTGCAGCTAGATCGAGCCAATGTAAGTAGCGACTTAAACAAACTCGTAAAAGATAAACGTTTATTAAAAACAAATACGCGTCCTGTTCGTTTTTATATAGAAACGAACACTTCGTTGGAAGCGCATTCAAAAGAAGTAACTTCATTAGATACATTTGCAGTTGAAAATACGAGCCTTAAAATCGCAATCGAAAAAGCGAAAGCTTCTATTCTCTATCCTCCAAACGGTATGCATACTTTACTGCTCGGAGAAACAGGCGTCGGAAAATCCATGTTTGCTTCTTTAATGCACGAATATGCAATTGAAGTTGAACAGCTTCCTAAAAATGCACCATTTATCGTCTTTAACTGTGCTGATTATGCAAATAACCCACAGCTACTACTCGGGCAATTATTTGGGATTAAAAAAGGAGCGTATACAGGGGCAAGTGATCAAAAAGGGTTAATTGAAAAAGCACATGAAGGGATCCTTTTCTTAGATGAAGTACATCGCCTTCCTCCAGAGGGACAAGAAATGCTTTTCACCTTTATTGACCGCGGAGTATATCGTCGCCTTGGAGAAACAGAAAACGAACGTAAAGCACAAGTATTGATCATTACTGCAACAACAGAAGAACCAAATTCATTTTTATTAAAAACATTTACAAGACGTATACCAATGACTGTCACGCTGCCACCACTTCGTGAGCGTACACATAAAGAACGTTTTGCTTTACTGCAACTATTTTTCACAAATGAAGCAATTCGCTTGCGAAAAGAAATTCACGTTAGTCCGAATGCAATGCGTGCTTTCGTCTTTTACAATTGTCCCAATAACATCGGCCAATTAAAAACAAATGTACAAATTGCCTGTGCGAAAGCCTATTCTGACTTCGTGACAAAGAAACGTGATTCTGTCTATGTTTCAAGTACAGACTTACCTTGGTATATGAAGGAAGGGCTCTTCATTGAAAGAAAAAGCCGTCATCTATACCAAATACCGAATGAAACATTTATATTTACAGGCGATGAAGGTTGGAGTAATCATAAAGCAGAAAACGAAAAACAGTCTTCTATTTACGATTATATTGACTATAAATATGAAGAACTTCAAGCTCGTGGTATTGAAGAGGAAGAATTAGAATTACTAATAGAAAATGATATTCAAAGCTTTTTCGTACAATATTTTAACCAAATGTCAAAAAAAACAAGTCATGAAAATGTTTTTAAAATTGTAGATCGTAATATCGTTTCCGTTTGTGAAAAAATTGCTGAACTTGCTGAAAAACATTTATCCAAGACATTCGATGAAAAAGTATTTCTCGCTTTAAGCTTACATGTACAGACAACTCTACAACGTTTACAAGCTGGAAAACAAATTCATCACCCACAATTAAATCAAATTCGTACGAAATATAAAGAAGCTTTTTCCGTAGCTATGCAATGCATTCAACTACTGGAAGACGAATTACAAATAACAATGCCTATCGATGAAGCAGGCTTTTTAACAATGTTCTTCGTTGTTGATCCAATTCCTGCCTCACAAACAGAAGTAAAAGTATTAATATTAGCGCACGGCAACGGCATAGCAACAGAAATGGCAAACGTCGCAAACGAACTGCTCGGCATTGAGGAAGTAACCGGTATCGATATGCCGTTACATGAATCGCCGAAAGATTTCTTAGAGCGTGTGAAAGTGTATATGAAAACACTCCAAAATGTAAACGGGCTTCTCTTACTCGTTGATATGGGATCTCTCGCTTATATTGGTGATATATTAGAAACTGAGTTCAAAATTCCGGTACGTGTTCTTTCCATGACGAGCACTCCACATGCACTAGAAGCTGCTCGAAAAGCTCAGCTTGGCTACTCGTTAGATGCATTATATGAAACAGTAAAGAACTTAACACCGTTTTACTTAAACGTACAAGAAGAAAAGAAAAAGCCACTATCACCAATGAAATCTGTTATTTTAACAGCTTGTTTAACTGGGGAAGGCAGTGCTTTAGCTATTCAAAAAATGTTGGAGAACTATTTGCGATTTGACAAAGACTTAATTGAAATCATTCCGATTAGTATTGTCCATGAAAAAGATTTAACGAAAATGATTGAGAACATAAAAAAAGAGCGGAATATCATTTGTATCGTCACAAATTTCGATGTGCAGGTGCCATGCTTAACTTATCATTTCCAAGATATTGTAAACTACACAGCGATTCAGCCAATTCAAGAATTAATTACGTATGAAGAAACATATGCAAAAATGGCTGATATTCTTGAACAACAAATGCAGCGTAACGACGGAGCACTACTTATTAAAACGATCCGTTACGCATTAAATACAATTCAAGAATTAATTTCCTTACAGCTAACTCCTGACAGTTTAATGGGTGTTATTCTTCATATGAGCTGTATGGTTGACCGTCTTCAAAAAGGAGAAAGCCTCCTCCCTCATCCAGATAAAGAGAAACGAAGACAAGATGAATACTGGATGTATATGAAAGTAAAAAAAGCATTGCAGCCAATTGAAAATACATTTGAAATACAAATACCTGATGACGAAGTATTTTATGTTATGGACTTCTTCATTAAAAATCAGCCTGTAAAAAATTAATCGAGGCTGTTTTGTAGTATATCGACCGCAACTCGAGTTTTATCAGCGATTTTTCTAATATATCGATTTACCGTCAATAATCGCTAAAATTCGCACCTTATAACAGAAAAGGCTGTTCAATATGAACAGCCTTTTTTCTACTTCTTTACTTTCCTAATTCTCCCCCTGATTTCGCCTTTCTTATTAGACTTCGTATAAACATTTACATATACATTCGCCTGAATGATTTCTTGCAGTAAGCTATCAAACGCTCGCCCTTGTAAAGGCCCTTCAAAATCCCCCACATTAACTACACCAGTGACGACTCCTTCATTAACACTAATACCTTGCTTTAATGGACCAAATAAACTTAAAACAATTGGACCAATTTGATCTGTTTTCCCTAAATGAATTTGGCATGATGTAACTTTTTCGATGTTTTTCAATATGACCCGATATTGCAACTTCTTTAAATCCTCACTAAATATAAACTCTGCTACGCCATAAGCTTCTGTATTTACAGGAGGTATTTCCCTCTTACCTGTTAACCTCGCAAAGAAATGTGTTGTCATACGGGCATTCTCCTTATATAAATTTCCCAGCACTACTTCTACTACTTTATGGTTTATACATAATCATTTATGACTTTTTCAAACTTTAATTACGAAGAAAAGATTCACACAATCTTTACATTAGAATCGTTCCTTTTGCTTTACTACCTCTTGTATAATGCACATAGAAAAACATTCTAGGAGGTTATTTTGGAAAATAACAAATATACTATTCACAAATTATTAGAGATTTTTCTCGTTTCATTTAAATTAGGACTTACTTCATTTGGTGGCCCCGTCGCCCATCTCGGCTATTTCCACCACGAATATGTACAAAAAAGAAAATGGATGGATGAACGAAGCTATGGAGATTTAGTAGCACTATGTCAATTCCTCCCTGGTCCTGCTAGCAGCCAAGTTGGTATGGGCGTTGGATTATTAAGAGGCGGGGTATTCGGAGCTATTATTTCATGGATCGGATTCACTTTGCCGTCTGTGATTGGTTTAGTTTTCTTCGCCTCATTCCTTAATCAGTTCAATCTTGGAAGTACTGGCTGGATTCATGGACTAAAACTTGTAGCAGTCGCTATTGTCGCTCATGCCATATGGGGAATGGCGCAAAAATTAACGCCAGACCGAAATCGTGCGACGATTGCAATTGCAACTGCCTCAATCGCCCTATTATGGCCAAGTAGCTGGACACAAGTCACTCTCATTATCATATGTGGCTGTATCGGCTGGCTTTTATATCGCAACCAACCAATTAGCCAATCTCAAAGTATAAAAGTACCTATTTCAAAAAAGATAGCAGTTTCTTGTCTCGTCTTATTCTTCGGACTATTACTACTGCTACCAATATTAAGACCGTTCTCTTATTACATCGCTTTATTTGATAGTTTCTATCGCTCTGGTGCACTTGTATTTGGAGGCGGACACGTCGTGCTGCCCCTTCTTGAAGGTGAGTTCGTACAAAACGGAATGATGACGAAAGAACAATTTCTAGCTGGATACGGATTAACACAAGCAATGCCAGGACCACTATTTACATTCGCCTCTTATATAGGAGCAGTGTTAAACGGGACGCTTGGAGCAATACTTGCAACAATTGCTATTTTTCTTCCTGCTTTCTTTCTCGTTATTGGTGTTTTACCATTTTGGAACAGTGTGAGAAAAATATCTTTCATACAAGGCGCACTACTTGGAGTCAATGCCGCTGTTGTTGGTATTTTAATTGCTGCTTTTTATGATCCTATTTGGACAAGCACAATTATGAACGCTGTAGATTTTGTTTTTGCGTCTCTTCTCTTTTGCTTGCTTGCTTTTTGGAAAACACCACCTTGGGTTATCGTTATACTCGGAGCCTTTGGCGGATATATTCTATCCATTTTATAAATATAAAAAACGACGGCATGATATAGCCGTCGTTTTTCTATTAAAACTTCACAAGCTCTATTCCTTCAGGCAACTCGCTCTCTGTTAAAATACGCAATTCTTTCACGCGATCCATTACGTAAGAAGAACGCTTCACAAGCTCTGGATCAATATACGCTGGATGAACCATAATTTCCACCGTTTGTTCACCTTGTACTCTTTCTTTTAACTTCACAAAGTAATCTTCCGTCACACCATCCGCATAAAAGTCACTGTAAAATACGTCAGAAAACGGGCGTACTGCTCGCTCTTCCTCACAACGACGAATTGGAACATTATATGTAGCCGCTAATCTCTCAAGAACATCGTGTAAAATCGATAATCCATGCACGTGATGATGACTATCTAAATGAGTTGGCGTTAATCCGTAAGATAAGAATTTCTCAATTTGAGCAGTCCATTCTCGCTCGACTTCCTCTGGATTTATCTTCCCTTCCCATACGACGCTTTATTTATGAAACAATCCATCGCTACTTACAAGTGATGGTACGTCTCCAAGAAGCGGTTTCCCCGCCGTTAATACGAGATGTACGCCTACTCCTAATGTGTTATGTTCTTTCGCTAAACGTACCGCATGCTCTGTTCCTGGCATATTCATCATCATCGTCGTTGAATTTACAAGTCCATTTATATGCCCATCAATAATACCGTAATTTGTACCTTCTGTAAGACCGTAATCATCTGCGTTTACAATTAACTTAATCATCGTAATACCTCCTAATAAAGTGAAACTTTAATCAGTGGGGGGTTTTTTTCACCCCCCACTGATTATTAATTGAACCAATCGGACTTTTATGGACAGTTGATCCCCCACCTAATTTCTTTGCTTTCGCTGAATTTTGAGGTAGGGGTCTTACTGCCCATTAAAGTGGGATAGAATAAAAAAAAGCGGGCTAAATAGCGCCGCTTTATTTCTCTACCTTTTTGAAGAACTGCGGAAGATGTTCTTTATGTGCTTCCAACATTTCATCTAAAATTTGTTTTGCCACTTTATCTGATGGTACAAGTGGATTAATTGTCATAGCAAGCAGCGCTTTATGATAATCCCCTGTAACAGCAGCTTCAATTGTTGTGCGCTCGAATGATTTAATTTGTTGTACTAAACCGCGAACTGGTACTGGAAGATCTCCAACTGCAATTGGTTTTGGACCTTCTTTCGTAATAATACAGTTCACTTCAACAGCCGAATCATGTGGCAAGCTTGCAATTGTTCCGTTGTTTCGTGTATTAACAGGCTGGATATCACCTTTATTATTATAAATAGACGTAATTAAGCTACATGCTGCGTCACTATAATAAGCGCCTCCACGTTTTTCTAATTGTGGTGGTTTAATATCTAAATTCGGGTCTTTATATAACTCGAATAAATCATCTTCTAATTGTTTTACTACTTCTGCACGTGTACCTTTTTCAACCGAAGCTTCTTTCTCTTCTTCTAGCATTTCACGTGTTTTGTAGTAGTAACGATGGTATGGACATGGAATTGCACGAAGGCCACGAATAAAGTCAGGCTCCCAGTTAAGCGCAGCGATATTTTCCATCGTAATTTGCTTTTCTGGATCTGTTACAAGTTCTAACACACGATCCATTACACTTACGCCATCTAAATATACGTCTAGTCCGTATACCATATGGTTTAAACCTGCGAAGTCCACATGTACACGACTTGCATCTACTTCAAGTAATTTTGCAAGACCCATACGGATTCCGATTGGAACGTTACATAGACCAACTACTCTTTGAATATTTGTATAACGAAGAACAGCTTCTGTTACCATACCAGCTGGGTTTGCAAAGTTAATTAACCATGCATTCGGACAAAGCTCCTCCATGTCCTTACAAATATCTAAAATAACAGGAATCGTTCTCAATGCTTTGAATAAACCACCAGGACCATTCGTTTCCTGACCGATTACATCATATTTTAACGGGATTGCTTCATCTTTTGCGCGAGCTTCTAATAAACCTACGCGAAGCTGCGTCGTTACGAAGTCAGCATCTTTTAATGCTTCGCGACGATCAAGCGTTAAATGTACCTCAATTGGTAAACCAGATTTTTTCACCATACGTTTCGCTAAGTTACCAACGATTTCTAACTTTTCTTTTCCTGCCTCAATATCTACTAACCAAATTTCACGAACAGGAAGCTCATCATAACGCTTAATAAATCCTTCAATTAACTCTGGTGTATAACTAGATCCACCGCCGATTGTAGCAATTTTAATTCCAGTCATGCTTTATTCCCCTTTCGCTTCTAACTTTTTATAAAGGTCAATAAACTCTGCTGCTAATTCTTTTACTGTAATCGCATTCATTAAATGATCTTGTGCATGAATTAAAAGAACACTAATCTCTGTTTTTTCTCCTCTTGCTTCTGATTGTATGAGCTCCGTTTGAAAATGATGCGCTTCATTAATCGCTTCTTTCGCCTTTGCCATCGCTTCATCAGCTTCTGCCATTTTCCCCTGTTTGGCAAATTGAAGTGCCTCCATCGCAAAGCTTCGTGCATTACCACTATTTAAAATTAATTGGAATGGAATTTGTTCTGCTGTAGTCATCATAATTACCGCCCTCTCTATTATCGTTCAACCGATTGAAATACCCCTTCAGTTTGAACATTTCTATTAAAATATTAATTTATGAATGATAGTTTGGTGTTCTTGTAGATGGTTCTCATCTTTTTGAACATGATATAAAGGTAATTATTCTGACGAGCTATAGAAACTCGTCAGAATAATATTTTTTAAAGTGATACTGAATTGTCGCTTCCTTTTGTTTCAGCTTTTGCAGCTTGTACATACGTACGGTCACACATTAATACGAATGGATAGTAAATCAATACTGCAATTGCAAAGTTTACTACTTGTAATGCTGCACCAGCGATACTTCCGCCTGCTACAAGATAACCACTAAAGATTGGTGGCATTGTCCATGGAACTAAAGCAACTGTTTTTGGTACCCATCCTAAAGAGATTGCTGTATAAGAAGTAATAACTAATACAACTGGTGTCAGTACGAATGGGATAATTAATGCTGGATTTAATACAATTGGTGTACCGAAAATAACTGGTTCGTTAATATTGAAGAAACCAGGACCGATAGATACACGGCCTACACCGCGAAGCTGTGCACTTTTCGCAACAAGCATTACTGCAACTAAGAATGCTAACGTTGCACCAGATCCACCGATATATACATATACATCAAAGAATGGTTTTGTGAAGATGTGCGGTACATCATATGCAGACATACCATCGTTAAATAATTTAATATTCTTTTCTAATGCTGGTAAATAAATTGGGTCAATAATACCACCAACGATATTAGGACCATGTAATCCGAAGAACCATAATACGTGAATAAGTAATGCTACAATAATTGCACTTGGTAATGTACCTGCTAAACCTTGTAATGGTACTTGAATTGTTTCAAATACGATTTTATGAATGCTTGTTCCTGCTAATTTCACTGCTAATTGAATACTTGCTGTTACGATTAAAATAACGAATGCTGGAACTAATGCTGCGAATGATTTCATTACTACTGGTGGAACACCATCTGGCATTTTAATTGTAATATCTCTTTGAACAAAGAATCTAAATGCCTCTGTTACAAGAAGAGCTACAATTATAGAAACGAATAAACCTTGTGATCCAGTCCATGCTAAATCAATACCGCCTTCTTTTGGCGTTGTCGGAGAAATAATAATTAATGCACCGAATGTAATGATTGCTGCTGACAACGCGTCAACGCCGTAAGATTTCGCTAAATTATAACTTATCCCTACTGCGACTATGAGGGCGAGTATAGCGAAGGAACCTGCCCACATACCGCCGCCGATATCTTTCCAAACTTCCCCGAATGCACCTTTCATAAATTTTTGGAATGCATCCACTGGTAAGTTATTAATAAGTATTGCAAATGATCCAACTAAAATAAGAGGCATAACTGCGATAAATCCATCACGGATCGCAACTAAGTGGCGCTGCGATCCAATTCTACCTGCGATTGGGACTAAATATTTCTCCATAAATGCAATAAACTTTTGCATTTTGCTTCCCCCCTAATTATTTTTTTAGTGTTAATGCGTGATCTAAAACTGCTTCTCCATTCATCATGCCGTAGTGCATTGGATTGATAACGTCGATTCCAACGTTCTTCTCATCAGCAAGCGTTTTCATTGAAGAAAGCATGTAACGAACTTGTGGTCCTAATAATAATACATCCGCTTGATCGATATTTGTTTTTACTGCATCCCCAGATACAGCCCAAATCTTTCCTTCTAAACCTCGAGCTTTTGCAGCCGCTTCCATTTTTGTAACTAGTAAACTTGTAGACATCCCTGCTGAGCAACATAATAAAATATTCATTTGAAAATCCCCCTTGTGTAGTATAAAAAATTTATATTTTGTTTATTTTTCTTTACGCTATTTATTAATGCAATTAGCGTGCCAACTTTTTAAAACCACTAAAATCAGCACTTTTTCGACCATTTCCTTTGTGTGTTAACGCTTTCAATTAGTGTGTCGAACAAAAAACACACAGTGTGTTATAAAACAACACGCTTTTAACACATAACTGTATGAAAATAGATTAGTGTTTAGTTGTCTAGTTGTATTTAAAACAAAAAAACACTAAAAAAATTTTTTAGTGTTTTTTTCCCCATGCCCGTCAAGCTAAGATTTTAAAATAAACCCAAAACGAAAAAATGAGATTTTTTTATCATAATGTCAGAAAACCATCATTATAATTCGTATATTAAGTGAATAGAGAATGGAGCAAAGAGTGGTGATAGGAATGCGAGAAGTAGAAATAGTAGAAGGGTTGCGAAAGAAAGATATGAAAGCATTACATGCAGCAATTGATCAATATGGAGATTTAATTTATAAAGTTGTTCACGGTGTATTAGATACATCCCATAGTAAAGTGTTAGTAGATGAGTGTGTTGATGATATTTTGTTAATCATTTGGTACAACATTGATAGTTATGATGAGAAACGCGGAAAATTTAGAAATTGGCTTATATCTATCGCGAAGTTTAAAGCGATAGATTTTAAGAGAAAGAGTAATCAAGTATATAGATTACAGGAATTTCAGCAGGATATATATGAAGAGAGAACGGTCACAAATCAAACAAAAGAAGAGGAGGAAGAAAACTTTTATCTTTTAATTAGGTCGCTAAACAATGAAGATAAAAAAATTTTTATAAAAAGGTATCTGGATGAATATAGTGTGCAAGAGATTGCTTCTGAATTAGGGCTGGCAACAGATACTGTGTATAGCAGGCTTTCAAGAGGACGAAAAAAAATAAAAAAGATAATAGGAGGGGAAACTGATGCGCAAAGAGGAACTGTTGCAGGGTTTAAATAATTTACAATATAGTGATGAAGATGTAGCAGAATATAATGTTGAAACAAAAGTAGATGAAAAGAAAATAGGACGTGCAAAAATGGTAGTAACAAAAAGTATTTTGATGCAGCGTTGTTATCATCAGGTGCAAGGTAATTTACAGCAGGGTGAAGAGATTTTATATAGCATGGCTGCGTCCAATCCGCGTGTAAAGGGTTGGCAAACAGGGACAGCTATAACATTAGGAATCGGTTTTCTTTCTATGAATTTTGGTATTAATAACGTCCTCGTTGTTACAAATAAAAAACTGTATGTGTTCTTTGTAAATCAATATTATAACGATGTTGATTTGAAAATATATCAGTTAGATGAAATTGTCTCTATGAAAACAGTATTAGATCGTAAAAGCGGCAGTGAATTTTTATATATAAAATATACAAACGGGAAAGAGTACGTACTTTTAGGGATTAATGAGGAGTATCGTGAATTGTTTGAAGTAGTATGTAACGTGCCAAAAGGAAGTAAAATAAAGCTGTCGCTACAGGATAGAAAATTAAAATGGATATTAAGGGGGAAAAGAAGTCTCTTTTATATCTTAAGCTGTTCAATTGTATTCTATTTGTTCTATAAGGCGTACGTTAACTTTATGCCACTTTAAAGGGCAGTAATATCCCATGGCCATCAAGCTAAAAAAATGAAATAAAAAACCTTGCATACGCAAGGTTCATTCAGTTACCGACATCTTCTTATATAATTCTACAAATTCACTCGCTAATTCCTTCACCGTAATTGCATTCATTAAATGATCTTGCGCGTGCACCATCAGAAGGGTGACTTCGGTCTTTTCACCACCAGCTTCTTTCTGTATGAGATCCGTTTGTACACGGTGCGCCTCTTTTAATTCTTCTAACGCTTCTTGTAATTTCGCTTCTGCTTCTGTAAATTCTCCACGCTTTGCACAATCAATTGCTTCCATTGAACAACTTCTCGCATTTCCCCCATGCAAGATTAAGTGAAAGGCCTTCGTTTCTATCGTATCCATTTTAGTTCTCTACTCCCCCTTTTCTTCCGCTATTTTTTGTTTATCCCATATTTTTAAGAACGGTAAATATATGACGAACGCTAGTGCAAAGTTAACGAGTTGCAAAATCACACCTGAAATTTTGCCACCCGAGCCTAAATATCCACTAAATAGAATTGGTGTCGTCCATGTTACAGCAGCACCACTCGGGCGAGCTACCAATCCCCATTCCATTGCGAAATAAGAAACAATTGTTAATACAACAGGAACTACTATAAATGGAATAAGTAAAAGTGGATTCATGACAATTGGCATACCGAAAGTTACCATTTCATTAATGTTAAAGATACCAGGTGCAATTGACAATCGTCCTAAACTTTTTAATTGCTGACTTCGTGCAAACAATAACATTCCGACAACTAAGGCTAATGTTGCACCAGAACCGCCCATATAAATCCATAAATCAAAAAACTGTGCAGTAATCGTGTTCGGTACATCTTGGCCCGCTTGAAAAGCAATCCGGTTCTGATCCATTAACGATAACCAAATCGGGCTCATTACACCGCCCACAATTGTAGCTCCATGAATTCCACACGCCCAAAGGACATGAACGAGAATAACCGCTATAACTGCTCCCCAAAGACTAGCACCAAGTATACTCAGCGGTTCTTGCAGTAGCTTCCCTACAACATTATGAATGCTTCCGAAAGTTGTGTGTTCAAAAATCAATCTAATGATCCAAACAACTGTCACAACAATAAACCCAGGAATAAGCGCTGCAAATGAACGCGTTACTGCCGGTGGAACTGTCTCAGGCATTTTTATAATCATCTTTTTTTGTACAAGAAATCGGTATATTTCAGTAGATATAATTGCAATAATCATCGCTACAAATAAACCTTGGCTTCCCATTAATGCCGCTGGAATTACTCCATCTACCAGTATACTTTCTTTCGTACCCGGCATGATATATGCAACTTGAAATGGAGTTGCAAGTAAAAATGTCACAAGCGACAATGCCCCGGATGCTAAAGCGTCCACTTTATAATATTCCCCAATCCTGTAAGCGATTCCAAAAACAGCTATTAAAGCCATTATATTAAAAGTTGCACTAACTGGATACCCTAATGCTACGTTCCAGTTTTTCCCGAACAAACTCGCCATGAATTCACTATACCCAGGGATTGGTAATGTACTAATAATAAGAAAAATTGATCCTATAATTAAGAACGGCATCGTCAATACAAGTCCATCACGAATTGCTAGCAAATGCCTCTGCTCTGCAACCTTTCCTGCCACTGGCATTACATATTTCTCTAAAAACCGTATCATCTATCCCACTCTCCTCATGGTTTCATTGACAAAGCTGCTTGCAAGATAGCTTCTCCATTACAAAGCCCGTAATGGACGGATTGAATGACATCAACAGGTACTCCTTTCTCCTTACATAATTCTTTCATTTTCGGTAATAAATAACGTACTTGCGGTCCAAGTAAAAGTACATCGGCTTTATCAATATGGCTATTTACTTCAGAACCTGATACAGCCCAAATCTTTACCTCTATCCCTTTTGCCTCTGCTGCTTTCTCCATTTTTGTAACAATCAAACTGGAAGACATTCCCGCTGCACAGCAAAGTAAAATATTCATCCCTTTTCCCTCCCCCTTTTTCCAAACCTAAGTTACGGCGCATCCCTTACCACAACTAGGTTACAAATATATATGTCTAGATTTCCTGCTGTATGCCGAGCTTAAAAACAAAAATTTCTCGGTTTTCACGCTATTCCATCTATCCGTATTCTCCTAGTAAAGAGGGCTCTAACTCGCTATAATAATTCAGTATGATTTTTTATAATTGATAGGAGGATATATTTATGAAGGCATATCGCTTTCCACTTATTTTATTATCTTCTATCCTAATTGGTGGTTTCATTGGTTATTTCATGGGTGCCGATGCAGTTGCTTTAAAGCCGCTTGGTGACATTTTCTTAAACTTAATGTTTACGATTGTTGTACCTCTAGTGTTCTTTAGCATCGCGTCATCTATTGCTAATATGGATGGATTAAAACGTTTCGGTAAAATTATGTCTAGTATGGCTGGGACTTTCTTATTTACAAGTATTTTAGCTGCTATTTTTATGATTATTGTCGTGAAAGTATTCCCGCCAGCACAAGGTGTTGTATTAGAACTAACACAACCTGACAAAGCTGAAAAAGCAGTTAGTGTTGCAGATCAAATCGTCGGTATTCTAACAGTATCTGACTTCTCGAAGTTACTATCTCGTGAAAATATGTTAGCTCTTATTTTCTTCTCTATCTTAATGGGAGTTGCAACTTCAGCAGTTGGTGAAAAAGGAAAACCATTCGCTACATTCTTACAAGCTGGTGCAGAAATTTCAATGAAAGTCGTATCTTTCATTATGTACTACGCTCCAATCGGACTTGCTGCTTACTTCGCAGCATTAGTTGGTGAATTCGGACCACAGCTTCTTGGAACTTACTTCCGAGCAGCAATGGTATACTATCCAGCGTCTCTTATTTACTTCTTTGTATTCTTTACGTTCTATGCATACCTTGCAGGTCGCAAGCAAGGTGTACAAGTATTTTGGAAGAACATGGTCTCTCCTACTGTTACATCTCTTGCAACTTGTAGTAGTGCCGCAAGTATTCCAGCGAACTTAGAAGCAACGAAGAAAATGGGTATCTCTTCTGACGTTCGTGAAACAGTTGTCCTTCTTGGATCTACACTTCATAAAGACGGCTCTGTTTTAGGCGGCGTATTAAAAATTGCTTTCTTATTCGGTATTTTCAACATGGAATTCGAAGGACCAAAAACATTAGCAATCGCACTTGTTGTTTCTTTATTAGTAGGAACAGTAATGGGCGCTATTCCAGGCGGCGGTATGATTGGTGAAATGTTAATCGTTTCTCTATACGGCTTCCCGCCAGAAGCATTGCCAATTATCGCAGCGATTAGTACAATCATCGATCCTCCTGCAACGATGTTAAACGTAACAGCAGATAATGCTTGTGCCGTAATGACAGCTCGCCTTGTAGAAGGTAAGAATTGGATCAAAAACAAATTTGCTTAATAAATAGAAAGAGGATGCTCGTTTTGAGCATCCTCTTTTTGTCATTATTTGTTGATAAGTCGATATTCCTTGTCGAAACGTCGATATAATCTATTCCGCCACAAATTTGTTAAAACCTTCACAAATATTCCACATCCATTATTCATTCTCCGTACTATAATCATATATGGAAAAGGAGATGGACATTATGACTCAAAGCGCACCTGAATTTAAAGTTTTGCAAAGCATTGCATTCCTTGCGGTCGTTTTGCAAAGTTCCTTATTATATACAATGAATCAAGGAAATGTCTTACTTGAGCAATCCCTCATTATGGGCATGCTATTTAACCTTGCAAAATTTTCAGCACCTGCATTCATATTTATCGTCGGCTTCCACTTAATTCGTCACTATACAAAGCAATTAGTATACAAAGAATATATTTCTGAAAAAGCCGCACATTTACTCATTCCTTATCTCTTCTGGTCTATTCTTTACTTATTAACAACAAACGATATGATCACATTACAAAGCGGAATAAAAAGTTTATTACTCGGAACAGCCGCACCCCATCTTTGGTATGTGATTATGATGTTTCAAATTCACCTACTGTTCCCTTTACTGTGCACACTATTTTATTGGTTTCAAAAACGAACAAAAAATAAAAAAGACATATATAAATATATGACCGTCTTTGCTTGCCTATATTTCCTCTTAATGTGGTATTCTTCGCACTACATTTTTAATGGCGAGAAATTGACTAGCTCAACCATTTTACATTATACAGACCGTTCCTTCTTCTTCTACTCATTCTATTTCGTCATGGGAGGAATCGCTGCTGTCGCACTAAAAGCGTGGCGTACATTTGTCATAAAACATATTCCGCTTATTACAATCTTATTTTTCGTCTTATTTTTATTCATCAATTATGAGTTATTTAGTTTTTACGGAGCAAACTCTATTCATTTAACCGTTTCGACTTATTTAAAACCGTCTATGTTTTTATATATCGTATGCGAAATTATCATACTTTACGTGCTATCTATTACAATCGTACAGCGACGCGGTTTCTTATATAAAGCTTTACGATTTATCGGGAATTACACGTATGGTGCTTATTTAGCTCACTTTTTCTTCTTGCAACTATGTACAAAGTTTCTTTCTTTATTCACACTGCAAGAAAACACAATATTATATAGCTTATTATTATTTACAATAACAGCCACAATCTCGATTTCAACAATGGTCATATGCAGTACACTACCATTTCATACATGGATTACAGGACCTTCTCCTAGGGCAAATATGAAATGGGCTAAGATTGCACTTCGGAAAAATCACGAAAAGGTATTCAAACCATATCTTTGATATAATAGAATTCCATAAAAGAAAAGAAAGTAGGACACACCTATGATTAATCAAATTGGACAAATTATGCTATATGTAAATAATCAAGATGAAGCAGTACAATTTTGGACTGAGACAGTAGGATTCCAAATTATTGCGGAAGAAAATAACGGACAAGGTTTTCGCTGGATTGAAATTGCGCCGTCAAAAGAAGCAGGCACAAGTATCGTCCTTCACGATAAAGAGTTAATTGCAAAAATGCAACCTGAATTAAACTTACATACACCTTCACTTATGTTCTTCTCTAACAACTTAGATCAACTGTATAAAGATCTTTCTGAGAAAAATGTTACTGTTGGACAAGTTGTAGATTTACCTACTGGCAGAGCTTTTAACTTCGCTGATAACGAAAACAATTACTTTGCGGTAATGGAACGCAAATAATAGGCCAAAAAATGGTTCTCCTTTCATACATATACATTGAAAGGAGAACCATTTTATATTTTCTCTATAGTTTTACGCTTCTTTCTTCTATATAAAGCAATTAGAAATGCACCTACAATGATAGCACCTGCTCCTATCATTCGTTTATCTACTCCAACAACTTCCTTAATCTTTTCTTTTTCCTTTTCATCATACGGAACACGGTGTCCTCGAACGAGTAACCTATGCGTGTTTACACCATATGGCGTACATGTAATTAGTGTCACATAATCCTGACTTTCAGCTACTGTTAAATCATCCGTTTCTTCTGGGAGCACTACTTTAATTTGATCTACTTTATATGCTAATACTTTATCTAAAGAATGAATATAAAAAACATCCGCCTCTTTTAATTTATCCAAATCTGTAAATAATACAGCAGATGGCAACCCCCTATGTCCAGTCAAAATAGAATGTGTTCCTTCTCCGCCAACTGGCAAAGAGGAATTCTCTATATGACCTACCCCTCTACTTAAAACATCCTCAGACGTTCCATGATATATAGGAAGCTTCACATTAATTTTAGGAATTTCTACATAGCCCATTACTTCTCCTACATTCAACATATCTACGTAAGAACTGGAATTTCCACTCTTATCGGAACGAAATGGATCTGTAACGGTCTGTCTCTCCCGTTGTAGTTTCTCATTGTACTCTTTCGCTTCTTTTTCTTTACGTTTAATCTCTTCCCTTTGCAGCTCTTTCACCTTTTTGTCATATGTACTTACTTCAGAATAATGCGCTCTTGTCGCTAACCAATTACTCACCGTCGGGTATAAAAAAATACTAAGTCCTACTAAAAAGATGCATCCAAAAATAATATTACGTTTCATAATATACCCCTTTATTATGCATATGTAGTTCCATTTATCTCGCTATTTACCTAGCAGTAAATAACGAAAAGAGGAAGATGTTCTTTCTCCCTCTTTTCTCCCTATACTCGTACGCTTATTAAGCTTTTCTTCTTAAGAACATAAACGCTGCGCCCATTAATACAAGGCCAACTACTGTGAAGAGAATTGTCCCAATTCCACCTGTTGCAGGAAGGATCCAGCCACTCTTATTATTTTCTACAGTTAATTTCACCGTTTGGTTATCCTTATCAATCTTAACTTTAATTGGCTCTCTTAATTTTTGATAAGATTTCACTTCACCTTTATCTGTATACTTCGGTGCTTCAATTTCAACGATTTCGTATTCACCGTAAGGAATGTTGTTCCAATTAATTATCCCATCTTTATCAGATACGCCGACAACGTCAACACCTTTTACTTTTACAACTTTACCATCTTTTCGTAATTCAAATTTCGCACCTTCTAAAGCATCTTTAGTTGCACCGTCAATTTTTTTCAATGAAATTTTGCCATCAGTTACGATAACCTTTACAGGAGGTGTTGTTGTTTCATCGTCTGGTGGTGTTACTTTATCACCAGTTTCATAATCGATTTTTGCTATATTTTCTATTACTGTTCCACCGTTAATATCTCCATTTACTTTCGCCTTGATTTGCAAATGTAGTTCTTTTTTATCTTTTAACGCTGCAAAATTCTCTACAGTCACTGTCACTAATTGACCTGCAGCAGTCTTTTCACCTAACGTCACTTTTACAACATCAGAAGATACTTTTTCACCATCAATTGTAACAACTGGTGTATCGATAATTGTTAATCTTGGATCCACGTTATCTGTTATTACGTATTTCTTGTACAGATGAATATCACCTGGTAGTTTCGTTTTAATGTCGTATGTGAATTCTTCATCTACGTTAATTGGTAAATCATCAGGCTTACCATTAATTTGCTTACCAATTGTTGGCTTTTCATAGTTTATAATTGGCTTTAATTTTACGATTTCTCCATAACCCGCTTGACCATCTTTCGGGAATGCACCTGATTTTTCAATTTTAAATTCACGGTGTTTAGGGTCTAACACATATCCTGGTAACGCTTTTGACTCTTTGAAATAGTATTCACCATGCAATAAACCGTCAACGCGGATTTTACCATCCTTATCTGTCTTTAGATTCTTTAATTCTTTTCCTGCTTTATCTACTACTACTTTATCAGTCCCTTTATGATATAGCGTGAACTCTACATCTTTTAATGGTTTGCCTGCATCGTCTACTTTCGTTAATTCTACTGCTCCACGCTTGATTTCATTTTTCGGGTAAATATGAACATCATAGTTTAACTTTTCACCTTCTTTATCAGTCATTGGAATATCAATTGTATACGTTTTTTCTGTATCTATATTAACCTCATCTGGGCCACTAACTTCTTTTACTTCATAACGACCGATTGGAAGATCCTCAAATTTCACAGTACCATCCGCACCTGTTTTCTTACTAATAGGTTCTTCATTCTCAACTTTCTCAACAGCTTCTTTTACAATTTCTCCATTTCTTTCAATCACTTTAAAATTTGCAACTTTTACAACTTTATACTCTACTCCTTCTATCGGTGTTGCCCCTTCAGGAACTTTCTGACCAGGTTCACCAGTTCCTTCTTCACCTTTTTGTCCATCTTTTTCATGCGCATACTTATGAATTGTTAAAGATCCTGTTTTCGGAACCTCATTTGCTGCAAATGCACTTGGCAGCGTTGAAAGCATTAATATAAATGCTAAAACCATACTAAATACCTTTTTCATACTCGTATTGCCCCCTTTATATTTTATAAATTACTGTCCCCTTTTCGGAAATAGAGAAATAGCGTTAACACAATGAGTAATGTGCTAAATAAGTAAATGAGATTTGTTCCAAACCCTCCTGTATTCGGAATGACCCATTCACTCTTGTTGTTCTCTACTTTCAACTTTTGCAAAGGTGATGTAAGTTCTACATGAATTGATTCCTTCAAGATCATGTAACCTGTCGGTGCTTTTATTTCTTTAATTTCATATTTACCGAATACTAGCGGTTCAGAAATTGCTTTTCCACTTTCATCGGTTACTAATTTTCCGACTACATTTCCATCTTTATCGATAATTTGAAACTCTGCATTTTTCAGTTTCAACGTATGATCCTTTGCATCTACTTTTTCAATTTCAATTTTCCCTGACGGAGGAGGTTCCACTGCTATTTCTACTGATGGTTTTTGTGGAGAAATATTATCTCCTTTTACCGTACCTACGTTCAGTATTTTTTTATCTTCATAACCATCTTTTATCTTCACTTGAAATACGATTGTATGCCATTCGGTATCTTGAATGTCTCCTAGTTTCCCTATTACTTTTCCAGCCTTATAATGACCACTGTCAGTATCCTCGGCATCCGTTACTATATTGCCATCCACCCGAATTGATCCTGGTACATATTCCACACCTTCTGGCAATTGGTCTTCTACTAAAGAATTTCTTATGATGCTATCTTTGACTGTATTACGAACCTTAATCGTATATTCAATCGTATCTTTTACTTCATACTTCTTACCTTGTTGTAAGTTCTTTACTTCTTTCACTGATTCCACTTTCGGATTCTTATAATCTACTTTTACTAGTTTTTCAGGTTCCTGCGGTGTAATGTTCCCTCCCGTTACCTTCGCTTTATTTACTATTTCTTTCCCTGCTTGATTCGTTTTCACTTTCACATGGAACACTACTGTATGCCACTCTGTATCTCGAATATCTCCAAACTTCCCGGTTATTTTTCCAGTCTTATAATGGCCACTATCCCCATCTTCAGCATCTGTGACAACCTTCCCATCTATCCGAATCGTCCCTGGCACATATTCCACACCTTCTGGTAATGGATCCTCAATAATAGCATTGTTTATCACGCTACTCGCTACGTTATTACGCATTTTCACTGTATATTCAATCGTATCTCCGACTTCATATATGCTCTTACCTTGCTGTAAGTTCTTTGCTTCTTTTACCGTTTCTAGCTTTGGATCTTTCGGTTCTATTACAATAGATTTCTCTGGTTCTTGCGGTGTAATATTCTCACCTGTTATTTTTCCTATGTTACGAATCGTTTTATCTAACTGATCCAATTTTACTTTCGCTTGGAAGGTAACTGTATGCCATCCTGTATCTGTAATATCACCTAAATTCCCAATCACTTTACCTATCGTATAGTGGCCGCTATCTTGATCTACAGCGTCCGTCACCGCTTTTCCATCTACCTTAATGGTCCCTGGTACATAATCTACCCCGTTTGGTAATGAATCTTCTATTACAATCTTTTTCGCGATGCTATTCTCAATTTTGTTACGCATTTTAACTGTGTATTCAATTGTATCTCCGACCTCGTACCTACTCTTACCTTGTACATTTTTCACTTCTTTAACCGACTCTATTTCAGGGTTTCTTGCAATAACCTCGTTTACAACTTCATTGGAGTTTGTATATTCCTTTGAGCCCTTCAACAAGTTGCCATAATCTATTCTTGCCTTATTTGTAACTTGCTTTCCAATATAACTTGGTAAAGCCCTTACTTTAAATTGAACTGTAATTCCATTTGGATCCTCTTCTGTATTTTGTACATCGCCTAATTTAACAGTGACTTTTTTGTCTTTATAAAAGCCTGCATCATTATCTTCTGCATCTGTTATAGCTTTTTCGGTTCCATCAGCTTTTAGTTTTATGGAGCCCGGTACATATTCTGTTCCATCTGGAATCATGTCAGTGAACATTGCTTCACCAGCAACATCTCCGCCGTGGTTTTTAACGTTCACTGTATACGTCAACTCATCTCCCGCATACACTTTTCCTTCTGGACTTACAGATTTTGTTGCCGTAACACAAGGTTCTGTTCCTAGGAAAATATCATCTAGGAAATTTCCTACTGATAAGACATTTCCGTATGTTTTTACAGCCTCAAAACCAAATCGAGTTAACGTTTGACCTGCTGGAACTGTATAAGTCCCGCTATAGCGACCCCACGCTTTATTATCATCTTCCATCGTTTGAATAGTAGGTAAGGAAGTAATATTCGCACTTGCTGATCCGATACGAACGCGCATCGTATCTTTCCCATCTCTTCCCCTATGAGCTAATCTCCAATAAATTGTTTGCCCTGGAGTCGTTTTCACATCTTGATATAACATTCCAGGTTCCCTTGCATTTAGTTCGGCAAATTGCTCTCCTTCTGCTGGAAGTGGTGAAGGCAATGGTATTCTATCTCTCGTTCTCCAAATTTCGATTACTTTATAGCGATCTGTCGTTCTCCAGCCCTCTACATTATCTTGATCAATAAAGAAGTCTTTCGTTATCCTTGGCTTTTCAAATCCACCATTTTTAAGTACAACTCTATTTTGCTGAACGCACGTGTTACCTACTAAACTTGCTGGTGCAATATCTTTTATCCAGGAAGACGTCCCAATCCGTTCCTCTCCAACCTCTACAGGAATATCCTTTGCTACATTCTGCTCATAAGGTGGACCTGGATCAAAATCTTTCACAGCTTCTGGATTTGGCTGCTCTTTTACAGAACCTATCTCTATATCTTTCGGTTGTTCTGTTATAGAATCTGTCTCCGCATGCATCGTCATGTTGTCAATAAAACTGATAGGTATATCCGCGAACACTAATAAAAGCATCAACAGTACTAAAAAGGTTTTTTGTCTTCTTAGCTTCTTTTTTCGCCTCCATATGTTCATATACGATATCCCACTCCTCCCCAGACTTCTTGACTTATTACTACGGCATTTGCATTGTACTTTCCATGTCAAACAGGAAAATTAATTTACATCATTAAGAGTGAGGATCGGTAATTTCCAAAGGAACGGTTCATCATTATACGTAGAAGAAAATTTACTGAATGATTATCCAGTAAAAAGTCCAAACAAACCAACATATAAAGTGAAACTTTAATCAGCCCTCACCAATCGGGCTTTTATGAGCATCAGCCCGCCCCCCACCTAACTTCTTTGCTTTCGCTGAATTTTGAGATGGGGGTCTTACTGCCCATTAAAGTGGGATAAACTATGTATGCCTCCTCTTCCTTTCTTAAAAACATTTGAATACCTTTCCTATCATGTAAAATAATGCTAATATTTAATTTGTACATTCATTATATTTATTTCAAAAAAACTTTTCCATAATATTCTAACAATTGGTATAGTCCAATTTTAGAATATTCAAAATACTTAAAGCGCATATATATAGAAAAACAAATTAAATACTCTCACTATGCACCCCTTCTCTTATATAGGAACTGGTGTATAAAAAAAATAATGCAATACTCTTTTTGCTACAAGCAAAATAAAAAGAAGTCATCCCCAAAAAATCGGATAACTTCTTTTTATTTTAAGAAACTTGTTCGGCATTCGTTTCCCTATGTTGTATATGGCTCGTAATCCAAGCAATTCCACCAGCAACAACGAGATAGCATAACAATATTAAAATTTGCATTTGTAATTGCGACCAATCTCCTAAAGAAATCACATCTTGCAATCCTCTAAGAGAATGGGACATTGGGAGAAATTGTCCAATCTTGCTAAGAACAGCTATATTTAATTCTCCTGGGAAAGTACCACCGCTCGTCGCTAATTGCAAGACGAGAAGCGTTACCGCTAAGAACTTTCCAACAAGACCAAACACCGTTACTAACATAAGAATAAACGTCATGAACGTAAAGGAAATCACGATACTTGATAATACAAAGAGCGGCACACTTGCAACTTCTAATTTCATAACTCCTAGCACAACCACATCCACAAGTAATGCTTGAATAAGTCCAATTACATATACCAATCCTAGTTTATTAATAAAATGTACCGTTCCGCTTACCTTCATATTTTGTCTACGGCCAAGCGGTAAAATATTTGATGCCATAATTCCGCCAACATAAAATGCAAGCGATAAGAAATATGGTGCAATACCCGAACCGTAATTAGGCACGTCAGAAACTGTTGACTTCACTAATTGAACCGGCTCTGAGAACATCGTATTGCGTGCATCATCATTGCGAACATCCGCTATCTTCTCTGCGCCCTCTCCCAATTTCGTCGAAAGTTCTTTCGCACCATCGTCAAGTTTAACAAGTCCGTTCGTTAACTGATCAGCACCATGATTCAGCTCTGTTCCCCCGCTCGCAAGTTGATTGACACCTTCTTGTAATGATGTAAATCCAGTTCCCCATTTCGTAAATCCACTAGCTAAATTTGTAGCACCATCTGCTATCTTTTTCGTTCCAGCAGTAGCTTCATTTAACTTAACTCCGAATGTATTCATACCTTCTTCAACCTTATGCTGACCATCTGCAAGCTTCTGTGCACCTTGTGTCAATTGTTTCTGACTATTATTTAAAGTGTTTGTTGCTTGAGCTAATCCATTAGAAGTAGCGATAATCTTTTGAAAAGCAGGATCTTGCTGCACCTCTGGATGAATTTTCACGTACTCTTCTAATTGTTGTTTTACACTATTTGCTGCATTGTCCGCTTTCGCTTGTCCTTCAGCCAGTTTCTCACTTCCGTTCACCCATTCATTTGTACCAGCACTTAATTCACTAATCCCTGATTGTAAGTGTTTTTCACCTTGCGTCAATAACTCCATACCGCTATGAAGTGAGGTTGCTCCTTGACTTAGCTCATTCGCTCCATCAGTTAAGGCTGATTTGCTAGAAGCAAGTTTTTCACTTCCCTCTTTCACTTTTGATGTCCCGTCACTTAAACGATGAATACCATCTGCAAGCTGATTTGCCCCATTTCTTGCATCTGTCGTTCCTTCATGTAACTTCCCAGCACCATTACTTGCATCACTCAACCCTTGTGCTAAGTCTTGAAACTTTGAAAAGACACCTTCTGTATAAGATTTCGTAATACTATTTGAAATTTTTGTTTTCATATTTTCAACAGCTGTCGTTCCAATTTGCGCTGCTACAAAGTTTTTACCCGGATTTACTTTGTACTGCAATTGTGCTGGTTCTGGTTTCTCATCCATAAGTGTACTTACCTTTTTAGAGAAATCTGCTGGAATCGTAACAACCATATAGTACTTATCTTCTTTTAGCCCTTCCTCAGCATTTTTTTCTGATACGAAATGAAAAGCCAGTTCCTTATTCTCTTTTAAATTTTTTACAAAATCGTCTCCTGCACGAATTATTTTCTCATCCATTGCAGCACCTTTATCTAAATTTACAATCGCAACAGGTAATTTATCTAATTTTCCGTATGGATCCCAATATCCAGCTAAAAAAAATCCTGAATAAATTAAAGGAACGATTAACAAAAAAATTAAAGCGATACGCCCATGTTTATGGTACCACATCGCTTTCCAATCTTTAAATACAAGTTGAATTCCTTTCATGAAACATACTCCTTCTCCGAATTTCACACCATTAGAATGGTTTAACAGATTTACTATACACGTCCATTTTCATACTGTATAATACATCTTTAATTATCAATCCATTCCTTTTGGTCTATAGAAAGGAGGCTTAAAATGGAACTTCTTCAACTAAAATACTTTCAAACAGTTGCACGATTAGAGCATATGACAAAAGCCGCTGAAGAATTGCATATCGCACAGCCTTCGCTCAGCAAAACAATCGCTAGACTAGAAAAAGACTTAGGCGTCCCGTTATTTGATCGCCAAGGTCGACAAATTACATTAAACTCTTTCGGGAAAGTATTTTTAAAACGAGTAGAGCGCATTTTTCATGAATTAAGTGAAGGCGAACGAGAAATTAAAGATTTAGCTAACTTACAACAAAGCTCTATTACGCTGGCTGTTTCTATTCCAAGAATATTACCAGAACTACTCGGTTCTTTTTTACTACAACATCCTAACGTTCGATTCCAACAGTTTCTCGCATCTACTCCTTCTATGAAACGACAACTAGATAATATAGAAATTGACTTTTGCATTTCTTCTGTGCCAATTGAAGGCGAAGAGATTATTTGGGAACCACTTATTACAGAAGAAATTTTCTTAGTCGTCCCTTCAGGGCACCGTTTATCAGAACGTGAAAGTGTATATCTGCATGAAGTAAAGGACGAACCGTTTATTAGTATGAACACTGGTTATGGATTTCGGCACTTAACAGATGAATTTTGTAAAGAAGCTGGCTTCACTCCACATATCGCTTTTGAAGTAGATGAACCAACCGTGATTAGCGACCTGATTAAGCAAGGCCTCGGCATCGCTTTCGTCCCAAGTTTAACTTTATTAAAGAACTCTACTCTAGCATTAAATAAGTTACGTATTATTGAACCAAATTGTGAGCGAACGATTGGCTTAAGCTGGTCAAAAAAACGTTACTTATCGAAAACTGCCCAGCAATTCCGTGAATTCGTGATTGATTACTTCTCCAATATTAGGACTTAAAATGATATCAAACAATAAAAGATGCCATCCCCTAGGGTGGCACCTTTTATTGTTCACTCTTCTCTAATTCTATTTCAGCTAAAAGCGGCAAAACATTATCAAAAATATGCGTATTTTTATTTTCTCCTGTTACATATCCACCGTAATATCTACTAAATACGTTGTCATTTCGGAATGTGGCCATATGATCATATAATTCCTTTGCAAACTTTGTATCACCTGTTTGTAGTACATACAAAATCGTTAATCCGTAAGCCGCAGGCGATTCATAATTCACAGTTTGTTTTCCCGTTTCTAAATTGTAACGACCGTATAGCTTTCCATCCTCCTGGAATTTCTTCTTTATAAATTCCAAATAAGCATCGGATGAAAGACCACCTAAACTACGATGATATGCAACGTATGATTGGTCAATAAGATTCACTTCTTTGTCGTACGTAAATGTGCCATCTGCTTTATACTCTTTCGGGAATGCCCATCCATGCCTTGGATAATCTGCTAAAAATTGAACGACTTCCTCATATTGCTGAGCAGAAACTTTTCCATACTTTTTCATATAGGAGAATGCGCGCGGATTTATATATGACGTTGTTGCAAAATCATTTTGTTTCCTTGCATCTGCATCATAATAATCAACATAATAATTACCTTTCTTATTATAACGAATTACAGCATCACTCAATTGATCCGCTAAGTTTTTATAGCGCTCTTCCTTGTACATTTCATAAGCGCGATATAACTGTTCTATAATACGAAGATCATCAATAAGTGCATTTGTAGCTGACTGCATTTCTCCCTTTTCAGAGATTTTCCATAAAACAATTTGGTTCTTATGTACAAAGTTATTTTGAATAACTTTAACTTGTTCATCGAATAACGCTTGATCGTCTTTATCGAGTGTATATTGCAGCCATAGCCCTGCTGATTCCGATAAAGCTTCACGGCCTTTCGCTTCACCGGTACCTGCTTTTGTATCTTCTAAACGATATGTAGCAAGCGTCCCATTTTCATTCACCATATGTCTTAAAATAAAATGTTCCGTACGGTTTCCTTGCAAAGCTGACCAAAATACAATTCCACCTAAAGCGATTAAAAGAATAACGCCAATCACTATATATATACGTTTCCGCAAACTTTTCACCTCTCTAGTAAGGCTATCCTTAATTTTACCAGAACATACGTAAATGTAAAAAAGACAATCTATTAGATTGTCTCCCGTTCCTCTATCCCTCACAAGCCTCTTTAGAAGGTCTATATAGCGATTCTACGAGTCGATCATACTCACTACGCGTAATCTCTTTATTATACAGCTTCAATAATAAATCTCTATGCTCTTTTGAAAATGCCATCTTTTTAATGACTTCAGGATACATAAAACATCCTCTCCATTTCACATAAACTTCTTCACTTCGAAAAACAGAACTTATGTTCGCATAAAAGATTATAAAATATTCCTTACTAAAAAACAAACAAAACATTATTAAACATTAAATTCTTTCTATTTATAATATTCAAACATAATATTATCATATCCACTTTTTAAATACATATATATTTTTGGAAGTTTTTTTGAATAAATCTTCCAATTCAATCAGAAAATAATGGCAAAAAAGAAGAGGAGTTTACATATGGATACGGTAACATTAGCAAGAGCATTTTTTGGTTCTTCACTAGCATTCCACATTATCTTCGCAACACTTGGTGTCGGACTTTCATTAATGATTTTTATAAGTGAAATACTCTACCACTGGAAGAAAGATTCCGACTACGCCATTATGGCGAAAAGATGGACAAAGGCCTTTGCCATCCTTCTTGGTGTAGCAATTCCAACGGGAACAATCGTTGGTGTGCAAATCTCACTGCTTTGGCCTGGTTTTGCCAAAATTGTTGGGCAGGTTATTTCTGTGCCCTTTCAAATTGAGATTTTCGCCTTCTTTTTAGAGGCTTTGTTCATGTCGATTTATGTATATGCAGCTGACAAACTACCTCCATTCATGAGATTAATCTCGCTATTCTTCGTCATGATTGGTGCCACGGCATCTGCCGTGCTTATTACATCGGCAAATACATGGATGAATACACCCGCGGGCTTTTCAATGGGGCCAGATGGATCCGTTTTTAACGTTGATCCGTGGAAAGCTTTCTTTAATCCGAGTTTTGGCACGAGCGCATTCCACGTTGTGATTACAGCCTACGCAACTGGAGCTGCCGTCATTGCCTCTATCGCCGGATTTAAATTATTAAAGAAGAATGTAAGTGAACGTGAAGTGGCATATCATAAAAAAGGACTACTGTTAGGACTCGTCGTGACATTTATTACAGGCGCTACGATGTGGCTTTCGGGACACGAATCGGCAATTGCTTTACATAAGCATTCCCCTGAAAAACTGGCATCTGCTGAAGCTTTATTTGAAACGACATCACATGCACCGTTATCAATTGGCGGCGTTGTAGATCCTAACACACTTGAACTAAACTACGCACTAGAAATTCCGAACATGCTTAGCCTACTAGTAGGACTAGACCCTAGCACTGTCGTAAAAGGACTAAAGGAATTTCCACAAGAAACATGGCCACCATTTTACACGCATACACTGTTCAATTTAATGGTTGGCACTGCTGCCTTTACCTTTGCAGTTGCAGCAATTGCCCTCTTATATTGGTACTTTGTTTACCGAAAAAAAGGAACAGAGCTACCGAAGTGGCTTCTTTGGGGAGCTGCCGCATGTGGACCAGTTATGATGCTCGGCATTGAATTTGGGTGGATTTTCAGCTGTAGCGGTCGTCAGCCATGGACCATTTACGGTATGCAACGTACAGTCGACGCTTCTACACGCGCTGATTTTGTCGGTCCTTTATTTATTCTATTCATCATTTTATATATTGGACTCGGTATTTTAACAGTTTTCGTATTACGGACATTCTTTAAGAAACATCCGCTTACAAATGATTTACATCACGAAGGAGGCGATTCTCGTGCATGAGGAAAGTATTGCAATCATCATCTTATGGGCTCTTATTTTCGTATACAGTATATTAGGGTCCATCGATTTTGGAGCAGGTTTTTGGGGCATGGTATACGCAAAACATCCAACGCTCGCTGCCAAGCTTGCCAACCGATACTTATCACCGACTTGGGAAGTAACAAATACATTTCTCGTCTTTGTCGTTGTCGCTTTTCTCGGTTTCTTTCCGAAAGCCGCTTTCACCCTTGCGACAGTCATGTTCGTACCAGTTATGTTAATTTTAATACTCATTGCAATTCGCAGTACATTCATGGTATTTGCTTACTCTGTGCCAAAATATCAGTACCTCCTTCGGGTTATTTCAGGTATTACTGGGCTCTTAATTCCAGCCTTATTAATTACCGTTTTACCTGTTACAGAGGGGGCTTATATTACAATGTCTGAAGGAAAAGAAGTACTCCTGTATGGAAAACTTCTTTCTAGCCCGGTGATCTACTGTTATATGCTCTTTGGGCTAACTTCGGAATTATTTCTTTCCTCCCTCTTTCTTGCTGATTTTGCGAGAGAGCAAGGTTCAGAAGATTCGTATAGAATTTATAGAAGAAACGCCATCATCCTTGGTCCTGCAACACTCGTTACGGCGATTATCGCCCTCGTTGTAATGGATCCGGAAACACACTGGCTTATGCAAGGGCTCATAAAGCAATTCCCGTGGTTTACAGTTTCTATCGTTTTATTCGTTATCGGGTACTCTTCTCTTTGGTGGACAAACAAGAAGTATGGCACACTAGGATACCCTCGCATTGCCGTTTTAGCAGTCGTCGCTCAATATGCATTTGCAAGTTATGCTTACGGCGTTGCGCATTTACCGTATATTATTTATCCTGATGTAACTGTATTTACAAGCTTTACAACGGTCGAAACATTCTATGCATTGCTTATTCTATATGCAATTGGGATTGCAATTTTATTACCAGGATTTATTTTCTTCTGGAATTTATTCTTGAAGGATCGAACTTTTTTGAAGGAGAAATAATTATTGTAGGGCCTGTTCCAAAAGGTATTTTGGGATGGGCTCCTTTTGTCATGTTTTGTCGATAAGTCGATATAATTTAAAAATCGCTGATATATTTTGAGTTGCGCCGATATATTTCAATAATCGCTGATATATTTTGAGTTGCGCTGATATATTTCAATAATCGCTGATATATCTCCATAATCACCTATGTAAATTTTATTTACTATCTTACTGCCCCATTAATTTCTAGACTCCTCTCACAATAGTTATTTCACTAAGAGAGATACTTGTCCCATAACTTGAAAAACACATATTCATTGCACTCCGTTATACGTCTAGTTCTTCTTATTTTTTGCTGAATATACTACCAATACAAACCTTAAGACAAGCTACATTGCTTTGAGGAAAAGTAGAAAGGTAGGTAAAATATGAGCATTGAAATATGGATTACTATTATTGTATTCTTCTTAACGATGATTGTTATCTTTTGGCGACCTCGTGGTTTAAATGAGGCGTGGCCGGCAGCAATTGGCGCTGGCATTATCCTGATTACTGGACTTGTATCAAAACCAGACGTCATGGACATTATTAGTAAAATTGGCGGTGCCTCCATAACAATATTAGCGACCATCGTTATGGCGGTTATATTAGAAAGCTTCGGCTTCTTCCACTGGTCCGCAGCGAAACTTGCAAACTTAGCAAAAGGCTCCGGACGCCGCTTATACTGGTATATTCAATTATTATGTTTTCTTATGACTCTTTTATTTAATAACGACGGTAGTATTTTAATTACAACGCCAATTTTAATTCTTCTCCTAAAAAACCTTCAATTAAAACCGCATCAACAAATCCCTTATTTATTAAGCGGTGCTTTAATCGCTACTGCATCTAGTGCACCAATTGGTGTAAGTAATATCGTAAACTTAATCGCATTAAATATCGTGAATATGACTCTTTATATGCATACTGCTATGATGTTTGTACCTGCAACATTAGGACTATTGTTTATGTCATGGCTTATGTATATGGTTTTGAAGAAAAAACTTCCGAAAAAATTGCCTGTTTCTTCATATGATATTGAAGAAATATTCTTCACGAAAAACTTTCATCCGTTAAAAGGAAAAAATTCAGTTGATACGAAGCAAAAACGGACAAGGTTCATGCTAAAAGTATTAGGCTTCGTCTTCCTTATGCGCTGTCTTCTATTCGTTGCATCCTTCTTATCCATCCCAATCGAGATTGTTGCCGTACTCGGTTCACTCGTTCTTCTCATCTGGAGATGGTACTACTTACGAACGAACCCTGTCGATATTTTGAAAAAGACACCTTGGCACATTTTAATTTTTGCTTTCTCTATGTATGTCATTATTTACGGACTTCACAACGCAGGATTAACAGCAGCACTTGTCCAATGGCTTGAACCAGTTGTAAATCAGCATCTACTTTATGCTAGCTTTACAATGGGCGGACTCGTTTCCCTCCTCTCCAACGTCTTCAATAATCACCCTGCACTTATGATTGGTACAATCACATTAACAGAAATGGGACTAGACCCAATCACTTTAAAAACGATTTACCTCGCAAACATTATTGGTAGTGACATCGGTTCACTACTATTACCAATCGGTACGCTAGCTTCCCTCATTTGGATGTATATCCTGAAACAAAACAAAATTAAAGTAAAATGGAAAGACTATTTAAGTGTATCCCTTATTGTTATCCCGCTCACAACAGTCGTCACATTATTCCTCTTATTCTATTGGGTACATCTCTTCTTCGCCTTATAAAGTGAAACTTTAATCAGTGAGGGGTCTCACTGCCCGCAAATAGCAGGATAAACAACAGAAGCCCGCTTTGCTACCGTCTTAGCAAAGCGGGCTTCTTCTATATTTAAGTTAGGTACTACAGTGTGATCAATCAAGTAAAGAGGTGTAACGTGTTATTGGTATAAATGACTACCCGTTTCTTTAAATTCTTTCGCTTTCTCTTTCATTCCTTTTTCAATTGCTTCTGTCGTTTCTAAATCATTTTCTTTTGCATATTCACGAATATCATGTGAAATTCTCATACTACAAAACTTCGGTCCACACATGGAACAGAAATGAGCCGTTTTCGCACCTTCTGCTGGCAATGTTTCATCGTGATACTCCATTGCACGTTCAGGGTCTAAAGATAAATTAAATTGATCGCGCCAACGGAATTCAAAACGAGCTTTTGAAAGTGCATCATCACGCTGATGAGCCGTTTTGTGCCCTTTCGCCAGATCAGCTGCATGCGCAGCGATTTTGTACGTAATAACACCTTCGCGTACATCATCTTTATTCGGTAAACCTAAATGTTCTTTCGGCGTTACATAACAAAGCATCGCTGTTCCAAACCAGCCAATCATCGCAGCTCCAATTGCGGATGTAATATGGTCATAACCTGGTGCAATATCTGTCGTTAACGGCCCAAGTGTATAGAATGGCGCCCCCTGACAAATATCAAGCTCTTTCTCCATATTTTCTTTAATTAAATGCATCGGTACATGCCCAGGCCCTTCAATCATAACTTGCACATCATGTTTCCAAGCAATCTTCGTTAATTCACCAAGTGTTTCAAGCTCAGAGAACTGCGCTTCGTCATTTGCATCTGCAATCGAACCTGGACGTAATCCATCTCCAAGAGAGAACGAAACATCATACTGCTTCATAATTTCACAAATCTCTTCAAAATGAGTGTATAGGAAGTTTTCTTTATGATGGAATAAACACCACTGCGCCATAATTGAACCACCACGCGAAACGATACCTGTCGTACGCTTTGCAGTAATGGGAATGTAACGAAGTAATACACCAGCGTGAATCGTAAAGTAATCTACGCCTTGCTCCGCTTGCTCAATTAACGTATCACGATACACTTCCCACGTTAAATCTTCTGCAATTCCGTTTACTTTTTCAAGCGCTTGATAGATTGGTACAGTTCCAACTGGTACAGGCGCGTTACGAATAATCCACTCGCGCGTCGTATGAATGTTTTTACCTGTAGATAAATCCATAATCGTATCTGCACCCCAGCGAGTAGCCCACGTCATCTTCTCTACTTCTTCTGCAATAGAAGAAGATACAGCAGAGTTTCCGATATTTGCATTAACCTTCACGTGGAAATTACGTCCGATAATCATCGGCTCTGCTTCAGGATGGTTAATATTCGCTGGTAAAATAGCGCGACCTTCCGCAATTTCCTTACGAACAAACTCAGGCTCTACCCCTTCACGAATCGCCACATATTCCATCTCAGACGTAATGATCCCATTACGTGCATAATGCATTTGCGTAACATTTGCACCTTGCTTCGCTCTAAGCGGTTTGCGATCCATCTGCGGGAAAACAGGTGTATGTTTTGAAGCCACCTTCACACCGTCATCCTCTGGTTTCACTTCGCGCCCTTCGTATGCTTCTACATCTCCGCGCTCTAGAATCCAAGAGTGGCGCGGCGCCTGCAACCCCTTTTCTAACTCCACTTTATACTCTGGATCCGTATAAGGACCGCTCGTATCATACACACGAATTGGCGGATTCGGAACGCCGTTTGTATCGCTTTGTTCAATCTCACGCATCGGCACCTTCATACCTTCGCGTGGTCCATCCACATACACTTTCTTACTTCCTGGTAAACTCGACTTCAATTCAATTTGCTCAGCCGAAACAGACTGTTTCATAACCTTTGTTGCCCCCCTGTACGTGACAAGGACGAGATATGGCCAGCGTATGCCAAAATAAAAAGAGCCAGGTCCATAAAAAAATAAGGACCTGGCTCATAAAAGACATCATTATGTAAAGCCGTTAACTTCCCTACGCTGGTACGAGCCAGATCAGGTCCAAAGGGTTAAGAAGTTCACGCGCTTCTCTCTCAGCCTACGCATACGTTAGGCACCCCTAGTTTATCACTGATTTAATTTTCAATACTTTCTCATCATACACGATAATCTGAAAAATGCAAAGTTTATTTCTGTCGCTCTTTACGGAATCATCCAAGTTAAATAATAAGCCTGAACATAAGTCATAATCCCCACAATTATTACGAAGAACAAACTATGCTTTACTGTAAACCGGAATAAATCTGATTCTTTCCCAGCAAGTCCAACTGCTGCACAAGCAATGGCAATCGATTGTGGAGAAATCATTTTACCTGTTACACCGCCCGTTGTATTTGCTGCAACGAGAAGTACTTCAGATACACCGACTTGCTGCGCTGTAATTGCTTGTAAATTTGAGAATAATGCATTCGCTGACGTATCAGACCCTGTTAAGAATACGCCAATCCATCCTAAGAATGGTGAGAAGAACGGGAATAGTCCGCCAGTTCCTGCTAGTGCTAACGCTAGTGTAGAAGATAGCCCAGAATAGTTTGCGATAAATGCAAATCCTAATACAAATCCAATAGATAAAATTGGCATTTTAAGTTCACTTAAAGTTTCTTTAAATGTTACCACTGCATCTTTTACACTCATTTTCAAAATCAGCATGGAAATGATACAAGCAATTAAAATTGCTGTTCCCGTTGCTGATAATACATCAAACTTCAAAATTGCCTCGTAAGGAGTCGCTTTATTTACAATAGGCTCTGCTTTCATTACTAAATTGTGCAAGCCTGGAATTTTAAACTTAAATACAAGACTTTCTAACGCGCCTCCTGGAGCAAATAATGCTTTAAAGAAACTTTGACTCCAAATGACTACCATAACCGTTAATACGATAAATGGAGACCATGCCTTTACTACTTTTCCCAATGTTAATTTTGGCATCGATGCCGCTGTTGTTGCAGCTGCTTCTCTATTTGCTTGCCCAGATTGATAAATTTCTTTCGGTTGCCATACTTTTAAGAACAGCGCTAAACTAACTAAACTTACAAGTGCCGACGTAATATCCGGAAGTTCTGGTCCTAAGAATGTCGCTGTTATGAACTGCGTAATTGCAAATGAGCTACCTGCTACAAGTAAAGCAGGCCACGTTTGTCTTACCCCTTTCACCCCGTCCATTAAAAATACGATAAAGAATGGAACAAATAATGATAAGAACGGTAATTGATGTCCAGCCATTTGTCCAATTTTATGTGGATCAATACCTGTTACTTGTCCAGCAACTGTAATCGGAATACCCATCGCTCCGAACGCTACTGGTGCTGTGTTTGCAATTAAACAAAGACCTGCTGCATATAAAGGATTTAGCCCAAGGCCTGCAAGAAGCGCTGCTGTAATCGCTACTGGTGCACCGAATCCCGCTGCCCCTTCTAAAAATGCTCCGAATGAAAAACCGATTAAAATAACGAGTAAACGATGGTCATTCGTAATAGATAGTACAGATGCACGAATCACATCGAATTGGCCTGTTTTCACAGATATTTTATATAAAAATACCGACATAATGATAATCCAAGCAATTGGCCATAATCCATATAAGAAACCATATCCAGTCGCTGCCATCGCCATTGTGAACGGCATCTTATAAGCGAATAATGCCACTAAAATTGTAAGTACAACTGTAATAAATCCTGCCACATACCCCTTCATGCGGAAAACTGCTAAAGCTAAGAAAAAAAAGATAATCGGAATAAGTGCTACCGCTGCCGAAATCCAAATGTTTCCGAACGGATCATAAACTTGTGTCCATGTATTCATTGTTCTCTCCCCCTAAAGAATCCCCTTTTAAGTAGAATAACCTCATCAATAGACTATCAGGTCATCATACCTTTAAACCTAAAAATAAAAAAACGTTTAAGAAAACGTTTTCAACAACTTTCTTTTATACTGTACCATAACAATTTCTATTTAAAAAGATTTTTTTGAAAATTTTATCCGACTTTAATGGGCAGTAAGATCCCACCTCAAAATTCAGCAAAAGCAAAGAGTTTTGGTGAGGGATCAACTGCCCATTAAAGTCCGATTGGTGAGGGCTGATAATCAGTGGGGGATGAAAAGCCCCCACTGATTAAAGTTTCACTTTATTATTTAACGAAAAAATCTTACAAAATCGTCATGTTCTTGTCATGTTCATCGATAGAAGGCTCGCTACCTTTCCTGCATAATAAAGGTATAACAACGGATATTATCTATGAGGTGATATATATGAACGGAAACAAAATATTAGCAGCTTTATCATACTTTAGTGTATTATTTGCCCCTATCTTATTCCCGATTATTGTGTGGATTGTGGGCGATGCTGAAACGAAACCACATGCAAAACGTGCTCTATGGACACACATTATTCCAAGTATTGCTACATTTATTGGCATGATTATTTTAGGAGTTATGGGTCTTGGATCTGATCAACCGGATGTAACATTGGGCATCGGTACAATGATTGTCTTATGTATTTGCGGCATCATTAGCTTATACTACTTCATTTGGAACATCGTGAAAGGTATGAAAGTACTGAAAGCTTAATTTTAAACAAACGTTTGATTAATAAGAAAAAACCGTCCCAAAATACTTTTTGGGACGGTTTTTTTATCTTCTGCGTTTCTTCTTTTTTCTCATCATTTTCTTGCGTCGCGTATTCACTTTATCCGCTATAATGTGAAGCGTGCTTGCTACAACAATTCCCATTACGAACGTTACAATTTCAACCTCATGTTCCTTCGCCATTTCTATTAAATTCCCGTCGAGCGCGATTACATTTAATAGGAATAAAAACGGAGAAAACACAATTAACATGTATGCAATACGAATCACATCACCAAGTATAATTGTGTGTGTAAAGAAGGAGCGATGCGGCATTACCTTCTTATACGGATACCAAAATATACGCAGGAATCCCCATTTATTATACGCATTACTATACGTATCTAAATCCGGTGTTAAAAATGTAGTACCTACTAAAAAGCCAATTGCAAAAGTTAATAAAAAATCAAAATTTGTTAGTCCATACGAAAAGAGAAGAAACAAAACAACCGGAAGGGATATTAAGTTTATTTTCGTATGCGTTCTTCCTGATGGCATAATGCACTTCCTCGCTTACGTTCGCCCTGTCACCATGTGACAGTTCTTACCTATTGATCTAATTTCTGATCGATAAAGGATGTGTCTATATCCGAACCAAACCATTCTGCCAACTTCATTCGTGCCTTATCTTTTACATCATCATCGACGTATAGCGACGCTTGTAATAGCGCAGCCATTAACGCCCCTAAATCATCCGTATAACCAATTCCAGCAACGAAATCTGGAATCGCATCAATCGGTGCAATAAAATAAGCAAGTGCTCCAATTACAATAATTTTCACTCGTTTTGGAACATCTGGTTTCTGCAAAACGTAAAACAACAATAAACTTGCATAAATGACTGACTGTCCTGCCTGCTTTGCGACATGTTTTACCTTCTTCCAAAATGCTTCAACTGAAAATTTTTGCTCCATGTAAAAGCCTCCCTATTTTTTAAAAGAAATAAGCTACAATATGTTTTCAGTAAAAGTTCATCAAAATTACACATAATCTATCAATGAACTTTCATTGTAACAAACAAACCCAAAAAGAACAAGTGTTCGTTAATTTTTACATACTTCCCTTCATATAATAGGTTTCTAGATAACCACTTACCCATTATCATTTCTTATTTCTCAACAAGAAATTTTTCACTTTCACTTAACATTCTGCTCTACCTTTGTTATATTTTCTAGTTGACGGACATATAAACGAATGTTAAAGTTTTCTCTGGTAGTGACAAATCTCATACAAAAAATGTAAAATGTTATAGTGTTTCTCAGAAATGAATTTTGTTGTATAATACAGAAATGACGTTATGCTTATGAGTAACACAAGAAACTAAAAGGGTATGCATAGTTATAGTCGTATATGGGTGAATATAGAACCTCTAATTATGGCCAAGAAAACTATGTATTTTTTATTTTAGCATTTTTCGCTCCAAAATCGACCAAGCCTGATAGAGAAAGGGTGGAAATGAATGAAAGAAACCTTGAAATCACAATTTCAAAATGTGCGTTTCACTGCATTCGTAGCTTTAGCCTTATGGTTGAAGACATATCTTATTACACGCACAAGCTTTGATTTAAAACTTGAATCTTTCATGCAAGAATTCATTTTATTCCTGAGCCCATTAGCAGCATCATTACTGCTTGTTGGTCTTGCATTATTTGCAAAAGGGAAAAAACGTAACTATATAGCACTTGGAATTAATTTTGTCTTAACAATCGTTCTTGTTGGTAACGTAATGTTCTACGGATTCTACAATGACTTCGTTACTTTACCAGTACTAGGACAAACATCTAACTTCGGAAGTTTAGGTTCTAGTGTAAAAGAATTGTTTAACTACAAAATTATCCTTGCATTTGCTGATATTATCGTATTCTTCATTTTATTGAAGAAGATGAAGAATTTTGCACCGACAGAACGTGTAGCACGCCCAATGCGTTCCCTATACTTCGTGTCAACAATTGCTATTTTCTTCGCAAACTTAGGATTGGCAGAAGCTGAGCGTCCAGAACTATTAACACGTTCATTCGACCGCGTTATGCTTGTTAAAAACTTAGGTTTATATGTACACCAAGTATATGATCTTGGCTTACAAGCAAAATCAAGTTCACAAAAAGCATTTGCTGACGGCAGTAAGTTACAGGAAACAGAGAACTACGTAAAAACAACGCAAAGCAAACCAGATCCAAATATGTTTGGTACTGCAAAAGGGAAGAACGTAATCGTTGTCTCTCTTGAGTCATTACAAACATTCTTAATCGGTGCAACAGTTAACGGACAAGAAGTTACACCATTCTTAAACCAATTTACGAAAGAAAGTTATTACTTTGATAACTTCTTCCATCAAACTGGGCAAGGAAAAACATCTGATGCTGAATTCTTAGTAGATACTTCAATGTATCCACTAGACCGTGGTGCTGTATTCTTCACACACGGTAACAACGAATATACAGCAACTCCAGAAATTTTACGTCAGCAAGGATACTACACTGCAGTATTCCACGCAAACAACGCAACATTCTGGAACCGTAACATTATGTATCCGGCACTTGGTTATGATCGTTACTACAACGAGCTTGACTATAAGATTACGCCAGAAACGAAATTAAACTGGGGATTAAAAGATATCGAGTACTTTGATCAATCTATCGATATGTTAAAACAAGTGAAGCAACCGTTCTATACTCGCTTCCTTACTTTAACAAACCATTACCCATTCACTTATGATGACAATACAAAATTAATTGATGAATACAATTCTGGTGATGGCGTATTTGACCGTTACATGGTAACAGCTCGCTACTTAGACGAAGCAATGAAACACTTTATTGAGCGTCTAAAAGCAGAAGGTATTTACGACAACTCAGTTATCGTATTCTACGGTGACCACTACGGTATTTCTGAAAACCATAACCGTGCAATGGCACAGTTCTTAGGAAAAGAAGAAATTACTGCATTTGACCATATGAACTTACAAAAAACACCGATGTTTATTCACGTTCCAGGTCAAAAAGAAGGTAAAACAATTTCAAAACCAACTGGTGAAATTGACATTAAACCAACTATTCTAAACCTACTTGGTGTAGACTCTACGAATGACGTTCGATTCGGTCATGACGTATTCTCACCTGACAATAAAGGGTTCGTTGTTCTTCGTGATGGTAGCTTCGTTACAGATAAGTACATGTACACGAACAGTACATTCTACGACCGTGCTACTGGCGAAGTTGTACAACTACCAAAAGAAGAATCTCAACCACTTATTGATCGTGCCCAAAATGAATTGAACATGTCTGACAAAATCATTGAGGGTGACTTACTTCGCTTCTCTGAAAGCAACAAGATCAAAACTGGTGAAGTAAAGACAGCTATTAAAGAAGAAAAGAAGAGCGCTGAGTAATCTCAGCCTCTTTTTTTTATATTCCTCCATACAATTACTTATATTCATTAACTTTAACATTACATAACCTTTACCAAATATTCACATAGAATTAATGAAGTATCTCTATAATAAAATATGTAAACGAGGTTCTATATATTTCTTATCTCTCATCTGTAATAAGATCCCTTAAAGAAATATGTGAATCGTTTATTTCTACTTTCTTATAATTGTCTTTCAATATGTTTTGTTTCCATACACAAAACATTCAATAAGACGATGTCCCTATGAAAGATAGCTACCCTCCTTGTGCAGCATTCCATAAGAATGTTGCTTTTTTTTATTTAAAAGCAGGATTCTTATTTCTTATTTTCGAATTTGTATATACGAAATGCTGTAAATCACTACCACTTCTCTACCATTTACAAATACATATACGTCATATGTAAAGAATTACTCACATAAAAATTACTGTAGTGATTTTTATTCCAAATGAATGAAAGCTTCACTTTACTTATGCACTTACGAAAGGATGGGACGAAAATTGGCATATGAAAGATTTGTACTTTGGAATGATGCAGTTATTGATACAACGAAACAAAAAACGTACATAGACCTTGAGGAAAGAGGCTTGCAGTTTGGAGATGGAGTCTACGAGGTTATTCGTCTATATAAAGGGAACTTTCACTTATTAGATCCGCATATCACAAGATTATATCGCTCCATGGAAGAAATAGAATTAACACTCCCTTTCTCAAAAGCGGAACTGATTACCCTACTTTATAAACTAATCGAAAATAATAATTTCCACGAAGATGGAACGATTTATTTGCAAGTATCTCGTGGTGTACAAGCTCGTACCCATACGTTCTCATATGACGTCCCTCCAACAATCTATGCCTATATTACAAAGAAAGAAAGACCAGCGTTATGGATTGAATATGGTGTACGTGCCATATCAGAACCGGATACGCGCTGGCTACGCTGTGATATTAAATCATTAAATTTATTACCGAATATATTAGCTACTACGAAAGCGGAACGAAAAGGTTGTAAAGAGGCCCTTTTCGTACGAAATGGTACTGTAACCGAGGGAAGCCACTCTAACTTCTTTCTAATTAAAAACGGAACTCTTTACACACATCCAGCTAATCACCTTATTTTAAATGGCATTATTCGTCAATATGTTCTTTCTTTAGCGAAAACCCTTCGTATTCCAGTACAAGAAGAGCTTTTCAGCGTTCGTGATGTTTATCAAGCGGATGAATGCTTTTTTACAGGAACGACGATTGAAATTTTGCCGATGACTCATCTTGATGGAACCGCCATCCAAGATGGTCAAGTTGGCCCTATCACTAAAATGCTGCAACGATCATTTTCTCAGAGTTTGTTACAATCCAATATGTCATCTTCTTAAACACGAATAATTTCTATCCTTTCTACATTCAATATATGTATTTAAATGGAAATCAAGGTATAGATTTATGCCTTGATTTTTTCTTGTAATCTTTTTGTCATATTCAGATTCCCGCATAAGTCTTGACAGTAATCGACATGCTCTTTAGAATTTTTAACAGTTGGTAAATATTTCTTCACTACATTACAGACAGAAAGGAATCGACAAATTATGAAAAAATACCTTGCCGGTCTTGCGGCAGTGTCTGTAGCAGGAGGAGCAGCACCTACACTTGATAGTGTTCAAGCTGCCCCTGAACAAAATACACAAAAAGCTGCTACAACTGTCCAAGCTTCTGCATCAAACAGCTCATCTTATACGGTAAACGCTAGCGTATTACATGTTCGTGCAGGATCAAGTACTTCTCACGACATCATCTCGTGCGTTTATAACGGTCAATCACTAAACGTGATTGGCGAAGAAAATGGTTGGTACAAAATTAACATGAATGGACAAACAGGCTTTGTTAGTGGCGAATTTGTATCAAAAAATGGTGCAAGTAATTCCAATGTAAGTACAACAGGTGGAAAAAACAAAGTTACTGCCGATGTATTACGTGTACGTACTGCTCCTAACACTTCTAGTTCTGTTTCAGGACGTGTATATGAAGGACAAACATTAAACGTAATTGGCCAAGAAAATGGTTGGGTGAAAATCAACCATAATGGACAAGTTGGCTATGTAAGTGGCGAATTCGTATCTGGTGTTTCTGCTAATGCAGGTTCTTCAAACAACAATACGAATAATAACAACCAAGAATCTGTAAAACCAGCAAGCGGAAACTATACAGTAAATGTATCTTCCCTTCGTGTTCGTACAGGTCCTAGCACTTCTCACACAACTGTAGGCTCTGTTACGAAAGGACAAGTCGTACAAGTTGTTGGCGAAGTTCAAGATTGGTTCAAAATCAATTATGCAGGCCAAACAGCTTACGTAAGTAAAGACTACGTAACAAAAGGCGGTTCTAGCGATAACGTTACACAAGGAAACAACCAAGATAACAAACAAGAACAAAATAATAATGTAACTGTTCAAACTGGCGGTACTTACGTTGTTAACGCAACATCTCTACGCGTACGTACAGGTCCTGCTACTTACCATAGCGTAATTGGTGGCGTATTAAATGGTACGACATTAAACGTAATTGGCTCTGAAGGTAGCTGGTTTAAAGTTAACTATCAAGGAAAAACAGGCTACGTTAGTAGCGAATTCGTGAAATTTGTTAAAGGTGGCACTACTACTCCTGAGCAACCAAAACAACCTGAACAACCTAATCAAGGTGCAATTGGTGACTACTACATTAATGCTTCTGCCTTAAATGTACGTAGTGGTGAAGGTACAAATTATAGAATCATAGGCGCACTTCCACAAGGACAGAAGGTTCAAGTAATCTCTGAAAACTCTGGATGGAGCAAAATTAACTACAACGGCCAAACTGGTTATATCGGCACACGTTACCTTTCTAAAACACCAGTTGGTGGCGCAGTAGATAATAAGCCTAACAACAACCAAAATAACAATCAAAACAACAATAATAACAATACAAGCAATAATAGCGGTGACAGTTCTTCCGTACTTGCATATGCAAAATCAATGCAAGGTGTACCATACGTTTGGGGCGGAACTTCTGCTACTGGTGTTGACTGCAGTGGTTACATCTACCACGTATTTAAGAAATTTGGTCATAACATTAGCCGTCAAAGTGTTGCAGGATATTGGGGTAGCCTACCACAAACTTCAAATCCACAACCAGGTGACTTAATTTATTTCCAAAACACTTATAAATCAGGTCCTTCTCATATGGGTATTTACCTTGGGGGCGGATCATTTATCCAAGCTGGAGATAAAGGTGTAGCAATCGCTTCATTAAGCAATTCTTATTGGAGTAAGCACTTCTTAGGTTATACGAAAGCACCTTAAGTTATATTTTTAGAGCCTTCTAGATTACTAGAAGGCTCTTTTTAATGTGTATAACCTATTTACTTAAAAAAACAATGTATCTATTTCCCTATTTCATACACTATATTCTACAATAATAATCCATAACGTTATCATAATGTATATTTTCACATAAAAAACATAACCTATTTCATGTCTAATCATTTTATATGTGTTTTTTTGAAGAATTTTCTTTTTATTTAAACTTTTCGTTAGACGTTTGACCTCTGATGTCCATTATGATAAGTTACTTAAGATGTTATATTTGCAGAAGTATAGACAACTGTTTTATACATTTTTTTACTATGAGGAAGGAGCATACACTGCATGAATCTTTTATGGGGAATTGGCGGCGTGATTGGAGTATTAGCAATCGCTTTCTTACTATCTTCCAACCGCAAAGCTATTAATTGGCGCACGATTTTAATCGCGCTAGCATTACAAATGTCATTTTCATTTATCGTATTACGATGGGATGCCGGAAAAGCAGGTTTAAAACACGCTGCAGATGGCGTTCAAGGATTAATTAATTTTTCTTACGAGGGAATTAAGTTCGTTGCTGGGGATTTAGTCAACGCAAAAGGCCCTTGGGGATTTATCTTCGTTATTCAAGCACTACTTCCAATCGTATTTATTAGTTCATTAGTAGCAATCTTATATCATTTCGGTATTATGCAAAGATTTGTTAGTATCGTTGGTGGCGCATTAAGTAAACTTCTTGGAACTTCTAAAGCAGAAAGTTTAAACTCAGTAACAACTGTATTTTTAGGACAAACTGAAGCTCCAATCTTAATCAAACCTTACTTAGCACGTTTAACAAATAGTGAATTCTTCGCTATTATGGTAAGCGGTATGACAGCTGTTGCTGGATCAGTTCTTGTCGGCTATGCAGCAATGGGTATTCCGTTAGAACACTTATTAGCAGCAGCAATTATGGCAGCTCCATCAAGTTTATTAATTGCGAAACTTATTATGCCAGAAACAGAAAAAGTAGATAATAACGTTGAACTTTCTACAGAGCGTGAAGATGCAAACGTTATTGACGCAGCAGCACGTGGTGCATCAGAAGGTATGCAACTTGTTATTAACGTAGCAGCAATGTTAATGGCTTTCATCGCATTAATCGCTTTATTAAATGGCCTATTAGGATGGGTTGGCTCTTGGTTCGATATTAAACTTAGCCTTGATTTAATCTTTGGTTACTTACTATCACCATTTGCAATTTTAATCGGGGTTTCTCCTGGTGAAGCTGTACAAGCAGCAAGCTTTATCGGTCAAAAACTTGCAATCAACGAATTCGTTGCATACGCAAACTTAGGACCACATATGGCAGAGTTCTCTGCAAAAACAAATCTAATTTTAACATTCGCAATCTGTGGATTCGCAAACTTCTCTTCTATCGCAATTCAATTAGGTGTAACAGGGACATTAGCTCCTACTCGCCGTAAACAAATTGCACAATTAGGGATTAAAGCAGTTATCGCTGGTACACTAGCTAACTTCTTAAACGCAGCAGTTGCAGGTATGATGTTCCTATAAATTAATAAAAAGTCCCTTCTTTCTAAAGAGGGGACTTTTTATTTTCTCAGTATATATTAAATACTTTATGCCGAAATATAAAAACATTATGATACAATAATTATCAAGTCTGTTTATTTTTTCTTACAAAAGAGGGATACTACTTGTTGTTGCCTCTCAAAAAGAATGTAGTCATCCGATCTATTTCTTAATAATTGTGCATACTACAAGTATCCTTGTATGAATTATCTTTAAGGAGGAAAGTTTTGTGAAAGATAACTTCTATAAAGTCCTCTCTATGTGGATTTTACAAATTTTATTTTATTTTACAACTGTACATGTAACGCAATATGAGCATGCTCTCATTTTTACAATTATATATGTAATTGTTAATGTACTATTTCTATTTTTGCCTGATAAAACTGCATTTGTTTTCTTCATATTAGGAACCATTACTTCGGTATTCTACCTGTTCTACCAAGCATGGCTTTACTTATGGAGTACATCAGAACAATGGGAATACATTATTACTCACTTCCTAATGGCAGCAAATTTCTTCATTGTATATATCTCCACTCATCTATTAAAGAAGGTTATTCATGAAAATAAAGAATTAACCGAACGTGTGAGAACGTTAGAACAATACATTGGAGAATCGAAATTATTAACAAGACAAGAATTCGAGAGACGACAAGCATTATTAATCAATGCAATGAATCGTCGTAATGAAACAGGCGTTATGATTTATTTTGACTTCACTTCCTTTAGTAAATATACAAAGGAAAGTGTTATGGACCGTGTAGCTTCATTATTAGTTGAAACGGTAAGAGCTGACTTTGACCTTGTTGCTGAGTATGATAAAAACACATTAGTCATTTTATTACAAAATACAAATGAAGCTGGTGCCGATATTGTAATGAATCGTCTACAGCCTAAAATGGAAAAATGGCTTGCAGATGAGGCCATTCAAGATATTAAGATGAAACGAGAACAAATCGCTACAAAAGGACCGAAGTTATTATGATGACACTCGTTATACTTCTTTTATTCCTTCTATTTTGCGTACTCGTTTTTTGGATCAGCATCACATTTTCAATTAAGTATGTACTTATTTTTACAGCCTTTCTATTCTCTGGCTTACTCGTTTACTATTCTTTCTTAACACTCGCAGGTTTAGTTCACCGAAGTAGAAAACAAAAAGATCGTACGCTAGAACATTACCCAAGCGTCGATATTTTAATACCAGCTCACAATGAAGGCGTCGTGATTAAGGATACTTTAGAGGCGATGGCAAAGATTGAATATCCAGGCAAACTAACTGTTTATTTATTAAACGATAACTCGCAAGATGAGACACCTGAAATTGGTGACGATTTTGACAAAGCTTATGCTCATATTCGTCACATTCGCGTTCCACCTGGTGAACCAAAAGGAAAATCACGTGTATTAAACTTATGGCCTTAGTATTTCAGATGGTGAATACTTCTGTGTTTATGATGCAGATAACCAGCCTGAACCACATGCACTGCGAATGCTTGTAGAACACGCTGAAACAACCGAGGATGCTGTTGGAGCTGTTGGACATGTTCGTACTGTAAATGAAAAAAGAAACTGGCTAACACGAATGATTTCGTTAGAATTTCAAATCTTCCAGCTCCTTATGCAATCCGGACGCTGGTTACTATTCCAAACAGGTTCACTAACAGGAACAAACATGCTTCTTCGTCGCGCTGCATTAGAAGAGCTTGGCGGCTATGACCCTTATGCAATTGCAGAAGACGCTGAATTAACATTACGAATTACACAAAAAGGCTATCTCCTGCCAATCGTTCCAGAGTCAATTACATGGGAACAAGAACCTGAGCATTTAAAAATTCTTATTAAGCAGCGTACACGTTGGCTTCAAGGGAACTTGTACATTTTAGAAAAAATGTTTTCTTCATTAAGTTTCTTTAAAGGAAAACTGCTCGTCCATTCTTTACAACAAGTTTTAGTGTATGTTGTATTTTGGTTATTCTTAATCATTTCGAACGTTTGGTTTGTAATTGGGTTACTCGGGATATTCCAAATTCAATATAGCATCCCACTACTATTTATGTGGTATGTCGCATATGTTACATATGTTTCTCAATTATTTAGTGCCCAGAGTGTGGAACGAACCTTTACACCAACTAATATTTTTATTAGTGTTATCATGTACTTTACGTACGCACAGCTCTTTACGTACTTATTCATTCGTAGCTTAATTTTATACTTACGTGCAAAGAGTAAGAAACAAGTCATTGGCTGGGATAAAACTGTTCGATTCAAAAAAGACAAATAAAAATAAGCACAGAGCGCCGTATACTCTGTGCTTATTTTTTGCCGTATAAATTATATATCAGACAATACCCCTTAGCTGAAAGTAATTTCACGTCCATCCCCCAACGAACGATCGACCTTCATTTATATACGAAAAAGTGATTGCTATTTTTGTAGAACCAATTGCTTCTCTTGCTGCTCTTTGCGCGTTTCAGTCCTAGGTTCCGTGCTTTCTTGGACACTACGATGTGCCACACGTTTCAAACAAATATGCTTCCACTTTCTTTCGTAACGTTTCATTATTCTAGATGTCCCCCTTGAATGCGCTTTAAAACTATTTGAAATCGCTTACAGGAAATAATATAGCACATATATATAAACGTGACAACACATTTCCGACAATTTTTTGTCAAAAATATGAATAGAATCTGCAAGATATCGAACATTGTCGAAATGTATCGATTTTTCTCCATATAAAAGGCATACTACTAATATATTGACACTCCCACGGCTAAAGCCGCAAGCTGACTAACGTCAGTGGGATTCTTGCTACCAAAGGCGACGTCTATTTCT